>CAIVNT010000615.1 GCA_903907305.1 uncultured Ignavibacteriota bacterium | reverse complement strand
TGGAGGATATACTTCTTCACGTCAGCCGGTGGAACTATTATGGTCAGAAGAGTTTATCGATATTCGAGATGCTGCTATTCTTGAGCGGCAAATAAAAGGCTGGACGAGAAGAAAAAAAGAATCGCTGATGGCAGGTGATTTCACACTACTACATGAATATTCGCAATCAACGTATTCGAGGAATCTTTCAAAACGGAATCATCCTTCGACGCGTCCCGACGTAAAATAATAAACTAATACGCCCGGACTTGCTCAGGATGACTAATTTGTTTTAATAACCGCTCAGCATCGTAATTAATCCAGGGGCTGGTGTTTACCGTTGCGATAAAATATTTTACAACCTCATCCCGAACACGACCCTCCACCGATACTCGATCTCTTTATCGTTCGGACGCGAAGGATCCTTCACGAAGAACGGAACATAGAATCCTATTCCCATTGGACCGGTGCTGAATCCAGGAAGGCTCAGCGATCCCATGTTGATCTGAATTCCTGCACCCGCATCATAGAAGAATTTCTTGAACCGCGTTGTCGTGGTGTCCCACATCGTGCCGCCGTCCGCAAAGAGGACGAACGGACCGCTGCTCAGTGAAAAGTTCAACGCAGCAACATTTGCGGCGATTGTGTCGTGCTGAAGGAACAAATTTCCGCCGCCCGATTTCACAAAATTATCACGCAGTGATGAACCGACGACAGGAGTGCGGTAGAACCAGCTGTCGAATTTTTCCAGTCCGGTTGCCTGTGTGAGTGAGTGCGCGGTCTGCACGGGGACCGTCCCCGCCGAACTTCCGCCGAACAATCTCCAGTTGACCCTCATCCCGAGAAAGAGCGGATGATCGAATTTTGCTTCCGCTGTCAGTTTGGAATAGCTGTAATAGGATGTCGGTGTTCCGAACTCATCATCCAGACGCATGAAGAACTTTCCCCAAGTGAAGTTCTCAAAATATTTCAGCGAGATGAAGCCTGCATCTAGACGGCCATTCTTATTCCAATCAGTTTTGTTCGCCAGATAGCGGTCATCATTCAATCGGATAGAAAGAATGCTGGTGTTGATCATGAAATTACGGCGGAGATTCCGCGTGAGACTTTTGCGCTGTTCGAAGACCTTGTCGATCGTCCACTGCCAGCCGCTGAATCCGTCCAAACGGAACACGCGGGCGGAGGTGGTCAGCTTCGGATCCCACATGCGCAGCGGTGTGGAGTAGGAAAGCTCGTAATCCGGAATATTGCTTCGGATTCCGTCATTTAGATAGAGTGAAGTATTACCGTCCGACCCCATATAATTACCGGTGATCGAAGTCCCGAGCTGGATGCCGTCCCGCAGATTAAATCCGACAACAGGCGCAGCATTCACCCGGTACGCATCGAGCGGGAAGGCAAGCATGTTGGTGATGTTGAATCCATAATCGAACACGACCGGCGGCAAGCACCAGGAATTATTCAGACGGTCAACATCGGCCAGTTTCATTTCCGGATCGACAACGACATTGTTCACTTTGGACGGAAGAGAATCAACGACGATCTCTGCCGTTCTGCTCCGGTCCCATTTCTTTTCACTGAACCGTACATCCCGCGTGGAACCGTCCGCCAGCGATAACCGGAGCAGTGCCGGCATGATCGCCAGTTGTTTATTCTCAAGAACGATCGTCGATCTCCACTTTCCGTTCGATTCCTCATTCTTTACACACTCCACAGCAATATCAAGTTTCCACGTCTGATCGAACCACTCATTCCAGAACCAGTCGAGATCACGTCCGGCCGCTTCTTCCATAATGTTGAAGAAATCGGCGGGATATGGATGCTTGTAGAGCCAGCGGGAATAGTACTCATTCATTCCTTTACGGAATGTTTCTGCGCCGATCATATCTTCGAGCATCACCAGAGCGGATGCCGGTTTTTGATATGCCATCACTCCGTACTGCGGAGCATACACGGAATACGGATGCGTCATGATCGCTGATTCATCATTCGCGCGCGCGGACATCAGATAATTGCGCTGTTCAAACAGACGAACATTCGTTTCGGGGAGATGCATCCAGGAATATTTTTTCAGGAAATCTTTGTTCAATAATCCGTTGTTCCCGTACGCTGCCTCTGCCGCCGTGGCGGTGATGTATGTGTTGAATCCTTCATCCATGAACGGATAATTCGTCTCGTTATTCCCGATCATCATGGGATACCATTCATGACCGAGTTCGTGCGCGATGGTATAATAGAGCAGATTCGAGATGCCGTCGCCTGCTTCGGCGAAGATCATCATCGGATATTCCATTCCGCTGACGGGACCGGAAACGACGGTCGCCTGCGGATAGACATACTTACCGAAATTCGCAGAGAAATGTTCGATTGCCTGCTTCGCCATCTGCGCACCTTCGTTCCATGCCGTTGCATCACTGATCAGCAAAGGGATGGAGGCCTTATATTCATCCGGATGATACATTGCGTTAATGCGGACGCCCTCCTTCGTCATCGTTCCATCCCACACAAAATTCGGCGATGCCGCCCAGGCGAAATCGCGGACATTCTCTGCGGTGAATTTCCATGTGGTAGAATCCTTGCTGATACTTTTGGATGTGGAATCGATCTCGTCTTGCAGGACGATGCGAGTTGTAGAATCTTTTGAGACGGAATTAAATCTGTTTAATTGTGAAGGAGACAAGACTTCGGCAGGATTCAACAGTGTGCCGGTTGAAGCGAGGATAAAATTTTTAGGGACGGTGAGTTCGACATTCCAATTCCCATACTCCGTATAAAATTCCGCAATGCCGAGATACTGAGTCCGATCCCATCCGCGGATGTCGTCGTACACCGCGATCTGCGGATACCATTGACAGATACCAAAGTCCTTATCGATACTGCCGGTGCGCAGGTCTGCACCTTTTGGGACCTCGTAATTCCATGAGACGGTGATCGTTGCCGTTGTTTTCGGAAGCAGCGGTGAAGTGAGCGGAGTTTCCATGATCGTCTCGTCCACGTTCGGAGCGACGGCTGCACCGTTCACCGAAACCGCATCAATAATGATCCCTCTGGTCTCGCCGTATGCCCGGCTGGATTGCTCGTCGTTCTTTCTCGGCGAAGAATCCTTTCTGAAGATGTTCTGATAGAGATGCCAGACGATCGTCCTGAGTGTGTCGGGGGAATTATTATAGTAAGTGATGATTTCAGTGCCGGTCAGGATCTTTTTCTCGGCATTGAGCGATGCTTTCACCGAA
Organism: uncultured Ignavibacteriota bacterium; assembly: GCA_903907305.1. Lineage (GTDB taxonomy): Bacteria > Bacteroidota > Ignavibacteria > UBA10030 > UBA8401 > UBA8401. Next base: position 15,922 of record CAIVNT010000615.1, on the reverse strand, counting down.
TAATCGGTCCGCTGCTGCCAGTATGCGGCGGAAGGACTGCCGTTCGAACTGCGGGTTGATTCTTTTGCGGAAAAAAGAACGCTGGTCGAAAACGTGAAGAACAAGACGGAAAGGAAAATTTTTTTCATAGAGTTTTTACTTTGTTTGACCACAATATCAGTAAATTGGTTTCGAAAAAATTTAAGTCAACGTATTCGATGATACGGACTTTAAGGTTTCGGAAAAACTGAATAATCGTTCTATTTTCACCCAAAAACTGATTTCTTGCACTTCCTCGCTATTATTAGTATTTTATTATAGAAACCCTGCCTGTGTAGCCCGCCTTATGTCCTTAAAAGGATCATCGAGGGGCGGGTAAACATTTCGGCGGGGATTTTTGTTTATTTGAGTATTGAAGTCGTTGAGTATTGGAGCAGAAGAGTATTTTCTTACTTATCTCCACGACTCATAGACGCAATGACGTTCTTACCCAAGACATGAAAAACATCCGAAATTTCTGCATTATCGCCCATATTGATCACGGCAAGTCCACATTGGCGGATCGGCTGCTGGAGTTTACAGGACGTATCACCAAGCGCGATCTGACGACCAATCAGGTGCTGGATGATATGGATCTTGAACAGGAGCGCGGAATCACCATTAAGCTGCACGCCATTCAGATGGAATACAAGGCGAAAAACGGCGAAACATATACGCTCAATCTTATCGACACTCCCGGCCACGTTGATTTTACCTATGAAGTTTCCCGTTCTCTTGCTGCATGCGAAGGGGCAATTCTGGTCGTAGATGCGTCTCAAGGAGTAGAAGCTCAAACCATCAGCAACTTGTATCTCGCCATTGACTCCGGATTAGAGATCATTCCGGTGATGAACAAGATCGATCTTCCGTCAGCGGCGACGATGATGGATACGGTCCGCGACGAAGTGATCCATCTAATCGGATGTAAGGACGAAGAGATCATCCGCGCGAGTGCAAAAGCAGGAATCGGTATAGAAGATATCCTGGAAGCGGTCGTAAGCAAGGTCCCTGCGCCCAAAGGTGATCCGGAAAAACCGCTGCGTGCCCTCATCTTTGATTCCAAATTTGATGCGTATCGCGGAGCGGTGGCATACGTTCGTGTTGTTGACGGTGTGCTGAAGGAAAAAGATAAAATTCGATTCATCAACAATGGCAACAATGCCGAAGTGGAAGAGTGCGGCGTTCTGTATATGAACAAGAGCAGAACAAAAGAACTGGAAGCGGGCAATGTCGGATATGTTATCGCAGGATTGAAGAATGTCCGCGATACAAAGGTGGGGGACACCATCACCTCATTGTATCACGGCGCCACCGAAGCACTTGCCGGCTACAAAGAAGTGAAGCCCATGGTCTTCAGCGGATTGTATCCCACGAACAGCGATGAGTTCGCGGAACTGCGGGACTCGCTGGAAAAACTTGCACTCAATGATTCGTCATTGATCTATGTTCCGGAATCATCCGGCGCGCTGGGATTCGGTTTCCGCTGCGGCTTTTTGGGACTTCTCCATATGGAGATCATTCAGGAACGCCTGGAGCGCGAGTTCAATCAATCGCTCATCACCACTGTGCCGAACGTTGAGTTCCGTGTGCTCCTGACGAGCGGCGAAATGATCACTGTCGACAATCCTGCGGATATGCCCGATCCTACAAAGATCGACCGCGTGGAAGAACCGTTCATCAAAGCGCAGATCATTACACCAACGGAATATATCGGCAACATCATGAAACTGGCGACGGACCGCCGCGGCATTTGGAAGGATACGTCGTATCTGGATCCGACGCGCGCGGACCTTACGTATGAATTCCCGCTCTCCGAGATCATCTTTGATTTCTACGACAAGCTGAAATCGCTGACGCGCGGTTACGCGTCGTTGGATTATGAATATCTCGACTATCGTGAATCGGACCTGGTAAAGCTGGACATCCTGTTGAACACAGAACAGGTGGACGCACTGTCCACGATCGTTCATCACGATAAAGCATTTGAAATGGGAAAGAAGCTTTGCGTAAAACTCAAAGAGCTTATCCCGCGTCAAATGTTTGAAGTAGCCATTCAGGCGGCGATCGGAAGCAAGATCATTGCCCGCACATCCATCTCCGCCATGCGGAAGAATGTGCTTGCAAAATGTTACGGCGGCGATATCTCGCGTAAACGCAAACTTCTTGAAAAACAAAAAGAAGGAAAGAAACGGATGAAGCAGGTGGGACGCGTTGAACTTCCGCAGGAAGCGTTCCTTGCTGTGCTGAAGATGGGGGACGATTAAGAATTCCCAAATTTCCAAATTTGTTAATTTTCAAATTACCACGAGAGTATGATGGCAAGAGACGAAAACAAAAACGAAGAACCGAAAAAACCGATGACGTGGAAAGAGAACCTGATCGCTCAGGTGAAGGAATTCGTCATCGTCTTCGGCGGATTCATTCTGCTGAACAATTTCATCATTGCATCCTTCCTTGTCCCGACCGGTTCCATGGAAAATGAAGTGCTCACCGGAGATTTTCTGATGGTGAACAAGTTCATCTTCGGCCCCTCCACTCCTCGCAATATCATGTTCACCGATATCCGTCTTCCGTGGACGACGCTTCCCGGATTCAGGGATGTGAAGCGCGGCGATGTGATCGTGTTCGAATTTCCCGGAATGCGCGATGAAGTGAAGCCTGAGGCGTCCACGTTCTATCTGAAGCGCTGTATGGCTGTTTCCGGTGATACGCTTGAACTCCGTAACCGCGTTGTGTATATCAATGGACAACCGGCACCGATCCCGAAGAATATGAAGTTCGATCATCTCCGCATCATGCCGCCGTCATTCCAGGATGACCGCTCGTTCCCTCCGACGGCGATGTACAATGAGGATAATTACGGTCCGATCGTCATACCGAAAAAAGGAATGAACATCACGATCACACCTGAGAATTACCAACGCTGGGAGATCTTCATCCAGCGGGACGGTCACAAACCCGAACTGAAAAATGACGGCAAGATCACTATCGACGGAAAAGAGACCGACACATATGTCGTAGAGAAAGATTACGTTTTCGGCATGGGTGATCACCGCGACAATTCTTTGGACAGTCGTTTCTGGGGATTCATTCCGCGAGAAAATATCGTCGGTACGCCGATGTTCGTCTATTTCTCCGTGATGCTCACGGATGATTATCGCGCCGAATTGGCAATGAAAGGGGAGACGATGCGTATGGAATGGATCTATACAACGTTCTCCGGTCGGAACATCCTGCTCGATATCGCTGCAAAACTTCTCATCACCCTCTTCAATCCGGAAACGATCCGCTTCGGCAGGATCGGCACAGTGATAGGCTAATCCGTGCGACCGATGCTGCAGAGGTTGACAGATGGTGTGGTCATTCTATTCATCACACTGCTGTTTGCTGCAGGATTGAAATCGTGCATCATCGACGCGTATAAGATCCCCACGGCATCGATGGAATCTACACTGCACGTCGGCGATTATCTGCTGGTGAACAAGTTCATCTTCGGCGCGCGCACACCTGAAAAATTCCTGTATATCCCTCTTCCGCATTTCAGATTTCCCGCATTCCGCAGTGTCTGCCGCGGCGATGTGATCGTCTTCGATTTTCCCGGCGAACCGAACGAGGTCATTATGGTGCGGAATCTTTTTCTGGTGAAACGCTGCGTGGGACTTCCCGGCGATACGGTGGATGTGACGGAAGGGAATGTGCGCGTGAACGGACTTCGTCTGAATTTTTTTGACCGCGCAAAAGAAGATTATTCTCCCGTCGTTGTTCCCCGTCTGGGAATGAAGATCACCGTTGACAATAATTTTATCAACCGCTGGAAAGTATTCATTCAGCGGGAGGGAAGTTCCGTTGAGATCCGCGATGGAAAAGTGCTGATCGATCAACAGGAAACGACTTCATATTCCGTGAAACGAAATTACTATTTCGCATTCGGCGACAACATCAACAACAGTGCGGATAGCCGTACGTGGGGGTTCATTCCTGAAGAGAATATCGTCGGAAAAGCAATGATGGTCTACTTCTCGAAGAACGATCAGGGAATACAGTGGAGCAGGATCGGAACGATCGTCAGGTAAAAAATTTTGCAATAACAAAATTACAAGATCACAAGATTGTTGGAACATGAATCCATCATCCTAAATCCAGCATCAAGCTGCCAGTATCTATTTCAATTATTCGATTTATCATTTTTTTAATTTATCAATTCCACTGTGCCCAGTCTCTATCTCCATATCCCGTTCTGCGAGCACAAATGTATCTATTGTGATTTCTATTCCATTGAGAATATGGATTCGAAGGAACGTTTTCTCAAGGTGTTGGAGATCGAGATCCGAATGCGCGCAGAGCGATTCGATCACACGCAGTCCGTTGAGACCATCTTCTTCGGGGGCGGAACGCCGTCACTTCTTTCCCGACAACAATTTGAACGGATATTTTCTCTTCTCCACAAATATTTCCGCATCGAATCGAATGCGGAGATCACCTGCGAATCGAATCCGGGCACCGTGGAACTCGGCAAACTCTCGGATTTCCGGTCTGTGGGATTCAACAGGATCAGTTTCGGCATTCAGTCCTTTCATGATGATGACCTGAAATTTCTCACGCGTATCCATTCCGCAGAAGAAGCAGAGCGTGCTGTAGAAAGCGCGTATCGTGCAGGATTCGAAAACGTCAGCTGCGATCTTATCTTTGCGCTCCCGAAACAGACTCCCGACCGGTGGAAAGAGAATCTGCGCCGCGCAATTGCACTCAAACCAAAACATATCTCAGCGTACGCACTGATCGTTGAGGAGCAGACCCCGCTGGCAACGATGGTGAAGAATAAACTTGTTGCACCCCTTCCGGATGAAGAGGATGCGGAACTGTACGAGATCACCATCAACACACTCACCTCGCACGGATACGAGCAATACGAAGTATCGAATTTTGCACAGCCGGGATATCTCTCCCGCCATAATTTCAACTATTGGAATCACGAGGATTATATCGGTTTTGGTCCTTCTGCACATTCGTTCTGCAAGGATTCTTCTACGAGCGGCAAGCGATGGTGGAATGTGCGGAGCATTCAAAGTTACTGTGATGCGCTGGAGCGGAATGAATTCCCTGAATCCGGAAATGAATTCATCGACCGAAAAAAATTCTTCACCGAGGAGATCTTTCTGGGACTGCGGAGTACGGGGATCGATCTGAAAAAGCTGTATCCGCTGTTTGGAGAGGATGTTCTTTCCATACGGCAGAAAGAGATCACGGAGATGGAACAGGAAGGGCTGCTCATCCGTTCTGCGAACAAGATCTTTCTCACCTCAAAAGGATATGCTGTGTGCGATGAGATCGCCGCGCAGCTGATCTTCTAACGAGTCACTGATGTTACGCAAAAAAAGAAAATTGGTCATGGTGAGCAAGGCGCAGGCTAAATTATTGAAGTCATCCTTCGACGCATCCTTCAAACAACAAAGGATTTGCTCAGGATGACTTTTGTTTTTGCGCCGCGTCTCTACGAGATCGTAGATCGAACCATCTTATGGTAAAAAGATCTTTCTGCGTAACATCAGAGATTCACTCCAAGACTCAATCCGATCTTCCCGTAACTGAAATTTGTCGTGAGTTTATTGATAACGGCATTGAATGACCGCTGCACGGACGGATTGACACTGGTATCCGTATACACTCCCGAGAACAATGGAACTGTATCGATCTCCGTATCCGGCATGAGGAAATACGACCCGTCGATGCCGATGGACATATTCTCCGTGATCCTCTGATCGAACGAGAGAAAGAGAAGACCTGTCAACGCGGAGTGTGCACGGGATGTTCCGCCTCCATTGTATGTTCCGTAATAGCTTGTGTAGTCCCACGCCGTGGTGATGGTGCTCATACCGAAACCTGCGCCGCCGGTGAAGGACTGGAGATCCTGATCCGAACTGCTATTGACGGAAGAGTATGCAACATGTGCTGCGTATGTTGAGATGGATTTGCTGAAGGTCAAATAGAGATTGCCGTAGTATGAATTCAGGAAGCCGTAACGTGATGCGGTGAATGTCGGTTTCGATCCGATCGGATCGCCGAGCGTGGAGTACGTAATGCCGGCAAAAAAATTGTTCTGCACAATGCGTTCCACCTGTATCATCACGCCGTTTCCGGAACGGTTGTCGTTGTTTTCGGAAGAAAGTAACCCGCTGGAATAATTGTTTGTGTAATATCCCTGATTCCGTAATGCCAACTGGATATCATCATCATTACCGATGGTGAAGAAATTGTATGAGAACCGTCCGCGGAGCAGAACTGGATGATAATCCTGATGGTTAGAATATTCTGTCTGCAGTTCGCTTGGTTTCCCGAAATTATAGGCGAATCCAATCCACGGAAAGAACGGAAATCCATCACCGTTCCTCTGTTCACTGGAGCGGAAGAAACCGAGATCGGCGGTGAGTTTTTCGCTGAAGAAACGGAACCCGAATCCATACAAAATATAATCGCGGAAGATCCAGTTCTCGGTGATCAGTTTGAACGATTCCGAAGTCTGCACCTCTCCGCCGACAATGACCAATGAGTTTTGCTCGGATTCAGTCGGGATACGTGCCGCGAATGTTACAGATCCTCTTTCGTTCCCGAATGTTCCCGCAGCATACAGCAATGACGATCCTTCATTTGATCTGCCTGTGCCCATATACAATCCCCCTACCGCAAGCGAGACCGTCGGTGAATTCAACAAGGTTACCTTCGGTGCGAAATACAGAAGCTGATCGTTCGCTCCGGGAAGGATGGATATTCCGCCGGCGAGGGAGACATTTCCGCCGACTCCCATTCCGAATGTCGGAAAGAAAAGTTCGTATGCTGAGAAATAACCTTGTCCGCTGCCGATCGGTCGGGCTGTCGGCATCAGAAAGAGTCTCGTCCGGTTCGGATCGAAACCATACTGCTGCTTTTTCACACTATCAACAGCAACTGCATTTGAGGTATATGGAAATTTGAAACGGATCAAGTGATGGGGAATGGTCACCGTTACACCGCCGCCGGTGGTAAAATGGATCACGAGCGAATCTTCCTGCGTCACCGTGCCGATCAACGTGGAACCATCTTTTAGTTCGATTTTGATCTTGGTTGTATCGATCGGGGTGTTCTGTGAGTGAAGAAATGAGACAAAGAGAAAGATTGTGAAAATTGAGGGATACTTTTTCATAGGATGTTCGTCTAAATGTTCAGTCTGTCCATTATTATAGAGAGGGGATGCACAGAAAGCAATCAGTTTTTCTTTTGAAAATCGGCACTTTCAAGGTATATTTATCCACTATTGGTGTTAGTTTTCCCACTTACGAGGTAGCAATGGAGCATTCCAAACTAAATAAATATATTGCAGGATTTGTTTTTCTTGCATCGTTGATGACTTATGTTCTGACACTTTCCGATACGGTCGTTTTCTGGGACGTCGGTGAGTTTATTTCCGCCACGTACCTGCTTCAGGTGCCACATCCTCCGGGATCTCCGCTGTTTCTGCTTGTCGGAAAGATCTTTGGAATGGTTCCTATCTATAAGGATCCGGCAGTACGCATTCATATTGTTTCCGCCCTCTGCAGTGCACTCACTGCGATGTTCCTGTATCTTTCCATTGTAAAGTTGATCACCATGTGGCGTCCGCGCACTGAGGATTGGTGGAATAAGATCACGCTGTATGGTGCATCGGTTGTCGGGGCATTATCGCTGACCTACAGTCCGACATTTTGGTTCAATGCTGTTGAAGCGGAGGTCTACGGTGCTGCAATGCTCTTCATTGGAATGCTTGTCTGGTTGGCGCTTCGATGGAATGAACGTGCGGATACACCCTCCCATCAAAAATATGTTTTCCTTATAGCATATGCGATCGGACTCTCACTCGGTGTGCATCTGCTGGCTCTGATGGTGATCTTTCCGTTCCTCATTATTGTCTTCTTCCGTCGATATGAATTTTCGGTAAGGAATTATATCATTTTCGGTATTATTGCCATCGGTATCTTTGCGGTGGTGTATCCCGGGATCGTGAAGATACTGCCGAACATGCTCGACGGCGAATATACCTTAGGCGGCGGACCGGAATCGAAGAGCATCATATGGACGCTCATCCCGATCGCTGCGATCATTGCGGCCATTTATGGTGTCTGGTATTCCATCCAGCACAAAAAGGAGATGCTCCATCTTGCATCGATGTCATTCCTGCTGATCATCCTCGGCTATTCCACCTATACCGAAGTGATCATTCGGGCGAATGCCGATACGCCGATGAATGAGAACAATCCGAGCACATTGAAGAAACTTGTATCATATCTCAACCGCGAACAGTACGGCGATGCACCGTTCGTGAAGCGTCGGTGGAGCCAGGAACCGCAGCATCAAGGCATCTATACAAATTACACAAGCGATTGGGATTATCTCATGCGGTATCAGTTAGATGAGATGTTCATGCGGTACTTCCTCTGGCAGTATGTTGGAAGTGAAGGGGATTTCCAGGGGGCGGGAGTGAAATGGAACCAGTTGTGGGGCATCCCTCTTTTCATCGGGTTGTTCGGGATGTATTATCACTTCAAAAAAGATAAGGTAATGTGGTGGGTCTTCTTCAACTTCTTCATTTTGATGGGACTCATTATGGCGCTGTATTTCAATATGCAGAATCCCCAACCCCGCGAACGTGATTACTTCTTTGTCGGTGCATTTTTTGTCTTCTCGTTGTGGATCGGGATCGGAACTATCGGCATCATCGACTCCATTAAAGAAGCGGTGAAGAGCGACGAATTGAAGAAGTATCTTACGTATGGAGCACTTGCGCTCTGCGTCATTTTCGTTCCGGCGAACATGGCCCGTACAAATTTCAAAAGTGCTGACCGTTCCGGTGATTATGTGGCGTGGGATTATTCCTACAACCTGCTGCAGTCCTGCGAACCCGATGCGATCCTCTTTACAAACGGCGACAACGATACATTCCCGCTTTGGTATTTGCAGGATGTGGAAGGTGTCCGCCGCGATATTCGTATCGTCAATCTAAGTCTTGTAAACACTTCCTGGTATATCAGTCAGCTGAAGAATCAGCAGCCGCACGGTGCGAAAAAAGTGCCGATCAGTCTGAGTGATGCTGAGATCGAACAGATCGGACCGATGCAGTGGGAGCCGAGGGAGATGACCATCCCCGTTCCCGCGAAGATCATGCAGGAGTACGCACAATTCTCCGATCGTCCCGCACAGCCTCAGGTGAAGAACGATACATCGAAAGATGGAGAGATCCGCTTCACCCTTCCGAACACGATCTCGTTCCCGCAGGCCGGCGGACAGGTGATCAAAGCGATCCGTGCGCAGGACATCATGGCGTACGATATCATCCGCACGAACAACTGGGTGCGTCCGATCTATATGGCGGTCACCTCAACGCCAGATTCGAAGATCGGTCTTGACCGCTATTTCCGAATGGACGGACTGGCGATGAAATTGATCCCGTATCCCGCGCCGAACGATGACGGCGTGATGGATGCGAAGATCCTTTCCGAAAATCTGTTGAACGAACCGTCGGAGCCGAATCTGAGCTTCCAGCGCGGTTACCGCTTCCGCGGACTCCGCGATACGACCGTTCATTACGATGAGAATGTGGTGCGTCTGGCGATGAATTACCGGAACGCTTTCATGCGTCTTGCATTGTATTATATGAACACAGCGCATAACAATGCAAAAGCAATAGAAGCTCTGGATTCGATGCGTTCGAAACTTCCTTCAACGGTGCTGCCGATGGATTACCGTGTGGAGTCTGATGTGGCGAATTTCTACCAATTTGCGGGTGCAAAAGACCGTTATGAAGAGATGTCATCAACTCTCGAAAAGCAGCTGCTGACGATCACCGCAAAACCGGTGCTGGAACCGTTCACAAACCAATATCATCCGTATTATATGCTCTTCACACTCTATCAGAACCGCGGCGAATACGATAAGGCACTCGAGATCCTTGACCGGATCACCACCGCGTACCCGAATGTAGCCGGTCTGCCGGATTGGGTGAAAGCGCAAAAAACGCAGGTGCAGACGCAGAAGGCCTTGAAAGGACTTCCGCAGAAAGACACACTCGCAAAGAAGTAATAATCGTGAACAGAAAATGAACAATGAAAAAGGATGAGGGGTCTCCTTCATCCTTTTTTCTCTTTAGAGCGTATCTTCAAAATGATGTAATAATGTCATGCCGAGCCCCGTCGTTCATCGGGGTAAACTCCGCCGAGGCATGATTCTTTATGATGTATCACACTTCTGCCGACCCGAAGGGTCACTTCGTGAAGGCATCACTTTGTGAGACTCCCTGCCTGCAGGCAGGCGCTCAGTGTGACAATTATGTTTTTTTGAGATCACTACTCGTAAGGCTGGCAACTATGAAAGAAGCACGTTTAGAACACTGGGATAATTTCTGGGAAAAGAAACAAGATGTGAAAGAGGTCTATTCGAATTCCGACCGTGTCGTTCGCAATCTTGTGAAAGTGACCGATGTGAAAGGAAAGAAGATCCTCGAGATCGGCGCGGGTACGGGGCGCGACAGTTTCCCTCTCGTTGAACTCGGCGCCATTGTGTATCAACTTGATTATTCCATGAACTCGTTGAAGATCATGAAAAAGATCGCGGATGACGAAAAGATGGATGTGCGGATCATCGGCGGTGATACGTTTATGCTTCCGTTCAAGGATGGATCATTCGATATCATTTTCCATCAGGGACTGCTCGAACATTTCCGCACGGAAAAAGCGACCGCACTCCTGAAAGAGAATATCCGCGTGCTGAAGAGCGGCGGACTTCTGTGTGTTGACGTTCCGCAGCGGTACCATATCTACACCCTGATTAAGACGTTTCTTATCTCGATCAATAAATGGTTCGCCGGCTGGGAGCGTTCGTTCTCTGTCCCCGAACTGAAGAACGAGATGGAAAAACTCGGTTTGAAGACCGTTCACACCTACGGCGAGTGGATGTATCCGAGTCTGTTCTATAGAATGACTCGTGAAGCACTACGGACAGTGCATATCAAAATTCCGCTCAACCCGAAAGTCCCTGTTCTGCACGGCATCCGCAAGTCCGTCCGCGATTCCGTGAAAGATACGGCGCTGACCACCTACACCGCGCTCTCCATGGGCGTGATCGGGAAAAAGGTGTAAAAGCAATTGACAGTTGATCCCGCAAAAAACGCGGGACGCTGAAAAACGCGCAATAAAAAATGGACAATGGATTTCTTGTCTGCATTTTATTTTCAACTTTCAATTTTCCATTTTCAATTGCTCCTATGAGAATTTTGATCTTCAATTGGCAGGACATCTCCCATCCGCTTGCCGGAGGGGCGGAAGTGCATCTGCACGAAACATACTCCCGAATTGCGAAGATGGGTCACGAGGTGACGCTCTTTTGTTCATCCTACGATGGCGCGAAAGCGACGGATGAATCGAACGGCATCAGGATCATCCGTGAAGGGGGACGCTTTCTGTTCAATTATGTAGTGATGAAGAAGTATTTCACAACATTTAAGGATCAAAAATTCGATCTTATCGTGGATGATGTGAACAAGATCCCATTCTACACTCCTGCCTACGTTAAGGAACCTGTCCTCGGTGAGCTTCACCATCTGCTCGGTACCAGCGTTTTCAAAGAAACGGTCTTTCCTCTCGCGTCCTATGTATATGCCGCAGAAAAAGCATCGCTGCCGTTCTACCGCAAGATCCATTTCATGATCCATTCCCCCAGCACGATGAAGGAAGTGAACGCCAACGGCTTCTCACCGGAGCGGATCCATTACACGCCGTACGGAATGAATCACGATCTGTTCCGACAGACCGGTGTTGCAAAATCATCCACGCCGCTGATCGGCGCGCTCGGCCGGCTGAAAAAATATAAATCGTTCGATCATCTGATTGAAGCATTTGTTGTTGTGAAGAAAAGTATCGCAGATGCAACACTTGTGATCGTGGGGGACGGGGATGATAAACCGCGCCTGATGGAGTTGACGAAAGCGCTCGGATTGAATGACAGCATTACCTTTGCCGGATTCGTCTCCGAAGATGAAAAAGTTGACTGGCTCAATAAATGTCATGTTGCGGTGAATACTTCTGCAAAAGAAGGGTGGGGACTCACGGCGATCGAAGCGAATGCCTGCGGAACAACTACGGTCTCCAGTAATGTGCAGGGACTCCGCGATGCTGTGATCGATAACGAGACCGGTCTGCTCTACGAATATGGGAACCGCGAACAGCTGGCGGAGAAGATCATACTGCTCCTTCGCGATCAGACGCTGCGAGAAAAGTTGACAGCCGCCGCATTGAAACGCTCTAAAGATTTCGACTGGCAGATCGGCGCAGAAAACAGTATGGAAGTGATCGACCGCGTCATCAACGAACGCCGCCGCCAGTAATATTCTTATGTAATTTCCTCTCTTCCCGCATCAAAACCTTTGGGAATATTCCGTTTCCTTTTTGTAGATTGAACCAATCATAAAAGGATATTTCTATGAGATCAGTATCATTCCTTCTTCTGGTGATCGCATCAGGTCTTCTTCGATCCCAATCGTTTATCGAGCGGTATTCTGCGTACGGAGAGATATTCGTCCCTAAATTCTCTTCTTCTCCGTTTCCGCATCCGGACCGGGCCAACGGACGGCTCTACAATAGTCAGACCTATTCAGCACAAGAGCACTACAGTGACAGCAGCGTTGCTATCTTTATTCCGAAAGGATTCCAGCCGAAGAAGAGCATCGACATGGTCATCTATTTCCACGGATGGAACAATAACATCGACAGTGCGTGCGCTCAGTTCGCATTGATCGAACAATTCTGTGAATCGAAGAAGAATGCCGTATTCATCTTTCCGGAAGGTCCAAAGGATTCTCCCGATTCATTCGGTGGTCGGGTGGAAGAGACAGATGGATTAAAGAATCTTGTTGCCGACGTTCTACGGTATCTGAAGATGTCAAAAAAGATCTCATCGGGAACGGTCGGCAATATTATTCTTGCCGGACACAGCGGTGCATTCCGTGTGATCTCATTTGCGCTGATGCGTGGAGGTCTGACCCAAAATATCTCCGACGTGATCCTGTTTGATGCATTATACGGACAGACCGAAAAATACTCACACTGGATCGAAAATTACAATGGACGTTTCGTGAATATCTATACGGACAGCGGCGGAACGAAGAATGAATCCGAAAATCTTATGGCGGATCTCACCGGCTGGGGAATTTCATTCTGTTCCAAAGAGGAGAATGAACTCACCGTCGATGATCTGAAGAAGAACCGATTGATCTTCATTCACACAGAACTGACTCACAACGAAGTAATTGCATCGAAGCGACAATTCCGTGATTATCTGCTCACGAGCCGACTGCAATCCATCAAGTGAACAGAGAGTACATTTTTTCAGAGAAGGATTCAAAGCCAACACCCAGCATCCGGTAACCAGTATCTCATAACAATATCAAGAACCCATTATGCCAAAGAAGCTGACCTCCAAAAAGGATCTTCACTCTTTATCTCTGCTCGGAAACGATGCCGCACCCCAAAAGAAGCTCGAAGTATTCCCGAATCATCATGCCGACCGTGAGTATACCATCACATTAACGACGGATGAATTCACAACACTCGGACCCGTGAACCGACAGCCTGATTTTGCTGCGCTGACGATCGAATATGTGCCCGGAAAGTATATCGTCGAGTCGAAATCGCTGAAACTGTATCTGCAGACATTTCGCGATACGGAGACATTCTACGAACATGTGGTGAACGTGATCCTTGATGATCTTGCAGCAGTATTGAAACCGAAGTGGTGTCGAGTGACCGCGGCATATGCCGTCCGCGGGGGCATTGCAATGACAGTGGAGACCGAATTCAACGGGAAGAACAAATGATCTCAGTGTGGAGTCCGCTGATCATTTTTCTTTTTAAGATGCTGCTGTATTTAGCGGCGTTCAAACTGCGGAAGATCGGAACGGTCTGGATGAAGTCGGCACTATGCGGCGGCAGCTCATTGTTGGTAGGGATGATTCCATTTCCGGATATGCTCCATTTCGCGCTGGTGATCGCTGTTGCCGCGTATTTTATCACAAAGAATGGGGATGTTGATATTTACCCTGAAGGATTGGGGATACCCATGGCGGTGGAGATCACCGCGGCATTTGCACTTCAGTTTGCCGTGATGCCGCTCCTCGAATTGCTCTGATGAGCGAAATAAATTATCGGCGTGTCAGTTGCTCAATGAGCCGTTTGTGAGCGGGATACTGCATTAGAAGTTCCTCTCGTTTTGCCAGTTCAAAGTCGTCAAAATCGAATCCCGGCGCTACCACGCACCCTACCAAAGAAAAAGAATCCTTGTTGTCCACAGTTCCTCCGAACCAGGAGCCGTGTTTCACCACCGCGTACAGCGACTCTCCATTTGGAATATCCTTCCCGATTTTCTGCTGTGTGTATGTTCCGTCCGGCGATATGGAGTGAATGATTAATGCAGATCCGTCGATATGGAACCACTGCTCATCCGAATCCAATCGATGCAGTGATGAGAAATCATTCCCTTCGAGCAAATAATAGATGGAAGTAGAATATGCACGTCCGCCGTTGTACCGCACCGGCAGATTCGGCTGCGATATAATTCCTTCAGCACGATAGATCTCTTTATAATACCCACCCTCGGGATGAGGAATGAGTCTTAATTTGTTGATCCAGGATTTTGCAGTCATTAATTCTTTTTGTCTTTCATTGTCAATTTTCCATTTTCAATTGTCAATTGCTTTTTTACACCGCTCCAATTACCACATTGATCGCCGTCGTATTCACAATATCTTCCACCGAGCATCCGCGGGATAGATCGAACGCCGGTTTCTTCAGTCCCTGCACGATCGGCCCGATCGCTTCTGCCCCGCCAAGTCTCTGCGCAAGTTTATAGCCGATATTTCCTGCGTCGAGGTCCGGGAAGACGAGCACATTTGCGGTTCCTGCAACGGTACTTCCGGGTGCTTTCGATGCCCCGACCTTCGGGACGATCGCTGCGTCGAGTTGCATCTCGCCGTCCAACTTCAATGACGGCTGTTTTTGTTTTGCGAGTTCCGTTGCTTTCACAACTTTTTCTACTTTGGGATGATTTGCGCTTCCTTTTGTGGAGAATGAAAGCATTGCAACGCGCGCCTCTTCACCGGTGAGCTTTGCATGATTCTCAGCCGTTGTGAGCGCAATGTCGGCAAGTTGTTCAACAGTCGGATCCGGAACGACGGCGCAATCCGCGAATGAAAAGAGTTGAGTCGGGAAGACCATCACGAAGAAACTGGAGACGACCGAGATGCCGGGTTTCATGCCAATCACCTGGATCCCCGCGCGCATGACATCGCCGGTGGTGGAGAGCGAACCGGCAACGCTTCCGTCGGCGAGTCCTTCGCGGACCATCATGGCGCCGAAGAAGAGAGGTTTCTTCATGGTTGCTGTTGCTTCATCCATCGAGATCCCTTTTGCTTTCCGCATCTCGAAGAATTTCTCCGAAAATGATTTCAACAGTTCGGATGCTTCCGGATCGATGATCTTCAATCCTTCCAGAGAGATATTCTCTTCTTTTGCTTTTGCATTGATCGCAGCACTGTTTCCGATCAGGAGCGGAGTAGCGATCTTTTCGTCGGCAAGGATACGGGCTGCTTTCATTGCGCGCGGATCGATGGCGTCCGGCAGGACGATGGTTTTGTTGAGTTGTTTTGCTTTGGAGCGTACATCCGAGATAAATGATTGCGGATTCATAGGTTGGCCTGAGTAGTAGTGATATAAAATGAGATAACAGTGAAATATAAGTAGAAATAGGCTCAAAATTACCCAAAGAAGCATTATTTGATGCAATTATCAATCCTTCTGCAGGAATTAGTTTTGGATTTGAAACCTGGCAAATTGATATGAAGGATGGATCA
>CAIVNT010000614.1 GCA_903907305.1 uncultured Ignavibacteriota bacterium | reverse complement strand
GGTGGATCGACTTCTATTGGATTCCGATGAAAGAACTGTTCGAAAAAGATTAAAAAACGGCATTCTTTGGCGATTATCAACTCTGGTTGTTCTCTGATTTCCTTCTATCTCATTAAAAAATCTGCAACTTAAGCCTGATTTACCTCGTAAAGTTCAGAACCTGTATTCTAGGAGAGAACTTTATGAAGTACATCCAGCAAATTCCCGTTTCCGCGATCCTCATCGCCGCAATTGCATTTTCCTTCTTTGGATTTGCCGATCCTTCAACACCACCCCAACAATCAGACACAAAAAAATATTTCATTTCTCTTAAAGATTTCCGTTCAGAAGAAGTAAAAGGTCTGGGATTCTCAGTCAAGAAAGATCTCTCCGTGCATATCAACGGTGTGGGAGGCGGAAGCAGGAGTTTTTGGGGTGATGAAGGACGAGGCAAAAAATCCTCTTCCAGCGACATGTATGCATACGGATGGATCATCAACGCGGATACCCGCGAGGTAGTGTGGGAGATGAATATGGGCAATACATCCGGCAAAGAGGATATGCGGACATGCGAAATGGATCTTTCCTTGAAAACCGGTTCCTACGAAGTATATTATTCCGCGCATGGATATGCGAAGAGTTCGGGCATGTCGTTCTATTCGAATAATATCGACCGCCGATCCGGCGGCAGGGATAACGGAGGGAAATTTGTGGAGAAGTTTCTTGGCTGGTTCGATGAAGATTATAAGGACATGTACGATTCCTTTATGGAAAAAGCGAAGGATTCCTGGGGCGTTTATCTTTCCGTTCCGACAAATGAATCCGACAATGTGCAGATATTCAATGCTCCCCAAAAAAATCCGAATACGATCTTTACTGCTACCGGTATCGGAGACGGAGCATACGTGCGGAAAAGGATCACGGTGAACAGCGATGTGACGGTGAACGTATATGCGATAGGAGAAGCGCGCGGCAAAGAGGAAGTGTTTGATTACGGGTGGATCACTAATACAAAAACACGCGAACGTGTTTGGGAAATGAAGTATTCCAATACCGAACATGCAGGGGGTTCTTCAAAGAATATCATGTTCAACGGTGATGTCATTCTTGCACAGGGTGTATACGAACTGAATTTTGTGACGGACGATTCGCACTCGCGCGATGATTGGAATGCCGCTCCGCCGTACGATCCGTTCAATTATGGAGTGACCATCAATGCAAAGAATGAACGTGACAGGTCTGTTGTGACCGTCACCGAAAACAATAACGAGAAGAAGAATGTGATCGTTCAGTTGGTGAAAGCTCGTGATGATGAATTCCTTCAGGCAGGATTCACACTGAAAGAAGAGTCACGTCTACACGTCTATGCGATCGGAGAAGGGAATAATTCCGTTCATGTCCGCGTGATGGGTAAATCTGTCTATGACCGCGAAGATGATGTGCTGGCGGATTACGGATGGATCATCAATGCAAAGACCCGCGAGCGTGTGTGGGAGATGACCTACGGTAATACCGAGCATGCCGGCGGCGCAAAAAAGAACAGACTCGCCGATGAATTCATCACACTTCCGGCCGGCAATTACATCGTCTATTATCAGACGGATGACAGTCATGCATACAATGACTGGAATGATGACAAACCGTTCGATGCAGAATCATACGGTATTACTGTGATGGGTGCCGGTGATAATTTTGCGATGAAGAATGTGACGAAGTTTGAAGAAGGGACAGATGAGAATGTGCTTGTGCAGATGATCAAAGTGCGAAGTGATAAGCATGTCCGTCAGAAATTCACGCTCGACAAAGCGATGAAGGTCCGCATCTATGCGATCGGCGAAGGTGAAGGACGCGATATGGCGGATTATGCATGGATCGAGAATGCAAAGACCGGTGATGTTGTGTGGGAGATGACATACCGTACGACGACGCATGCCGGCGGTTCAAAAAAGAACAGACTGTTCGACAAACCGGTATATCTGGATAAAGGTGAGTATGAAGTACATTACCAGACGGACGACAGTCATGCATTCGGTGACTGGAATGACGATCCGCCGGAAGACAGAACACACTGGGGTGTGACGATCTTCAAGGAACAATAGACACGCAAATGCCTCCGAAAAGACTACCGGCTGCCGAGGAATATAAAAAAAGAAATACAGGGACGGTCGAACGATCGTCCCTTTGTTTTTTTTAAAATGTCTTCTCGGACAAAGTCGTAAAAGAATGATGCCATGACTTTCATTCATGGTATCATCTTTGATAGATCTTTCCACAATTATTACCTTCAAAATTCGGAATTCCATTCTTTTATCTTCCTGCAATTTTCTCTATCTTCACCTTATTAAAATTAATCAGATATCCGGAGCAGCAGTGTCAAATCCTCAACTCGATCAATTGTGTATCAATACTATCCGCACCTTAGCAATGGATGGAGTCCAGAAAGCAAAATCCGGACATCCCGGAATGCCCATGGGTGCCGCGGCTACCGCATATGTTGTGTGGACGAAATTCCTGAAGCATAATCCTTCCAATCCTCAGTGGATGAACCGCGATAGATTCGTCCTTTCAGGGGGCCACGGTTCGATGCTATTGTATTCGTTGCTGCATTTAACGGGCTATGAACTTTCGTTGGACGATCTGAAGCAATTCCGTCAACTGGGCAGCAAAACCCCGGGGCATCCTGAATACGGACATACAAAAGGTGTTGAAACGACCACCGGCCCCCTTGGGCAGGGATTCGCCAATGGAGTCGGTATGGCGATCGGACAGAAGTATCTCGCGGCAAATTTCAATACGCCGGAGTTTCCTGTTATCGATTATTTTATCTATGCAATGTGCGGAGACGGAGATCTGATGGAAGGTCTTGCTTCCGAAGCTGCATCATTGGCGGGCCATCTGAAACTGGGTAATCTGATCTATTTGTACGACGATAATAATATCAGCATCGACGGAAGCACAGAACTCTCTTTTACGGAAGATGTCGGCGCTCGATTCGAAGCGTACGGATGGCACGTGCAGACGGTGCATGACGGAAATAATGTGGAAAAGATCGAAACCGCAATTCGCCATGCCCAGCAGGTAACGGACAAACCGTCATTGATCAAAGTGAAGACCCATATCGGTTACGGCAGTCCTAACAAGCAGGATTCCCATGACGCCCATGGTTCACCGCTTGGTGATGATGAGATAAAGCTGACAAAAAAATTCTACGGCTGGGATGAGAGCAAGTCATTCTATATTCCGGACGAAGCATTGACCCATTTCCGTATGGCGCTGGATGAAGGGAAGAAGAGAGAAGGGGAATGGAATGAGTTCTTTGCCAAATACAAAAAAGAGAACAATGAACTCGCTGCCTTTCTTGAGAATTCAACAAAGGGAAGTTACGGCAGTGCATGGAAAGAAGCTCTTCCCGTCTTTACAGCAGAGAACGGCTCCATCGCTACGCGCGAAGCATCGGGAAAAGTCCTTGCCGCCATCAATCAGCATCTGCCGACAATGATCGGCGGTTCTGCGGATCTGACACCATCCAACAACACCTTTGTAAAAGGGATGGAGAATTTTCAGCCGTCAGGTTATGAAGGAAAATATATCCGATACGGTGTGCGTGAACATGCGATGGGCTCGCTGATGAACGGTATTGCGTTGACGAACGGAATGATTCCATACGGCGGAACGTTCATGATCTTTTCCGAATATATGCGTCCTCCGATCCGTCTTGCCGCGTTGATGGGAATTCGTCCCATTTATGTATTTACGCATGACAGTATAGGTTTGGGCGAAGACGGACCAACACATCAACCGGTGGAGCAGCTTGCATCGCTTCGTTCCATTCCAAATATAATAGTATTGCGGCCGGCTGATGCCAACGAGACATCGCAGGCATGGAAGGTCGCCATCGAAACGACAACAGGCCCTGTAGTGCTTGCATTGACGAGACAAAAACTTCCGTTCATCGACAGAACAAAATATGCAGCCGCAGAACTCACGGCAAAAGGAGCGTATGTGCTTTCCGAAAATTCTTCCGTTCCCGAGATCATTCTGATCGGCACAGGCTCGGAACTGCAGTTTGCTCTCGGTGCATATGAGACATTGATCGCTGAAGGAGTGAAAGCGCGAGTCGTCAGCATGCCGTCGTGGGAACTCTTCGAGAAGCAGACAAAAGAGTACCGTGAATCAGTATTCCCGCCCTCTATTACAAAGAGACTTGCCGTTGAAGCGGGAGTGGAATTAGGATGGCATAAGTATGCATCCGAAACGGTCACCATCAACACGTTCGGCCAGTCCGCTCCGTACGAAGCATTATACAAACATTACGGATTCACCACAGAAAATGTGTTCGCCAAAGCGAAAGCGATGCTAAAATAATATGCCGTTCAATATTGATATAAAAATATCCGCAGTGCTGAGCGCTGCGTTCATCTGTTTCTCACTTCTGGCGCTCTGGTTCTCTTCTGCGTTGTTCGGAAGCGCGATGAAAAAGCTCCGACCTCAGCATGATCATAGCGCGACACTTGAGAAATATGCCGTTCAGTTTGTCTTCATTTTCATATTCTGCCTGGTGATAGATGTTGTTGTGGACTCGATCGGTTCATCCGGTATGATGCCCGGTATCTATGTCGGCATTGCTGTATGGCTGCTCATATCGTTGATACATCTTGCAGTCTCGTTCAGGTTCGATCTGAAGTCGATGCTCGTTAAAAGCATCTATTCAGGATATTTTCTGGTCGCATCGGTCATCTCGGCGGCGCTTCTATCCATGTGGAGATAATAATGAAAAAGATCATTGCTGTTCTGATGCTGCTTGTCAGTCTCTCATTTTCCAAGCCCCCCGCACCCAAACTGATCGTTTTTATCTCCATCGATCAGATGCGTTCAGATTACTTCGATCGTTATAGCTCTTTCTTTACCGGTGGATTTCATCGTCTTTATTCTAAAGGTATCGTTTTTACGAATGCTGATTTGAATTATGCTACCAGCGAGACCGGTCCCGGACATGCCACACTGGGCACCGGATGCTATCCGGCTCACAGCGGAATTCTCAGTAATGAATGGATCGATCCTATAACAAAACGGACGATCTATTGTGTTGAAGATTCGCTTGCGAAGCAGGTGGATGGAAACGGTGGTGGATTTTCAGCGCGGAATCTTGTTGTGCCGGCGATCGGGGACTGGCTTAAGGCATCATCCAAGAACTCAAAAGTAGTTTCCGTCTCTTCGAAGGACCGCGCGGCCATTTTAATGGCCGGGAAAAAACCGGATTATGTGTTTTGGTATTCTCGGAAGAACGGGGCCATGATGACCTCCGATTATTATATGAATACCCTTCCGCAATGGGCGAAGGATTTTAACGCATCAGGCTGGATCGAAAAGAATGTTCCGGATGCCTGGGTAAAATCCCTTCCGGATTCAGCATTTGCCTCGCTCGGACCCGACAATTTCACTGCTGAACCGCAGACGAACGGCACCAGTGCATTTCCGCATCCGTTCACAGCCGGTAAGAAAGCGGACCAGATCATGGGAACACCGTACGGTGATAAATTTGTGATCGATTTCGCGATCTCTGCCGTGCAGGGCGAGAAACTCGGTCAGCGCAATATGACCGATGTCTTGTGCATGTCTCTTTCCAACTGTGATTATGTGGGACACGGATACGGACCGGACAGTCATGAACAATTAGAACTTCTCGCCGCCGTGGATAAAGGATTGGGGAAGTTTTTTGACGCACTCGATGCCGCCGTCGGTAAGGATAATTATGTGGTTGCACTCAGTGCCGACCATGCCGTCTGTCCGTTACCGGAATACAATGCACAGTTCAGAAATATCCCTGCAAAACGATATATCTATGCTGATGATATTAAACCGAAACTTGATTCACTTTCATCGTTGCTGAAATATGAACTGAACTCGTCCGAGGATGTGATCATCAAGAACAGCTTCATTAATTATTCCACTGCACAAAAGAACGGATGGGACAGTCTGAAAGTGGAGCAGGAACTTACAAAGGGCATGCTTGCCATCGACGCATTTGTTGGTGTCTATTTCCGCCATGAAATGATGAGCACCGCACCTTCGGCGAAGCCGTTCATGCAGAAATTTCGTAACAGCTATTACGCTCAGCGTGGCGAGGACTTTCATTATCTTATCCGTGAGAACTGCATCATCTCTTCAAAAACGACCGGGACGACACACGGTACGCCATACAGCTATGACACACATGTACCTCTGATATTCTGGTGGAACAACGCTGTGTCGAAAAAGATTGCCCGCGAAGTTCACTCCGCTGACGCTGCACCGACATTGGCAAAATTCGCAGGGTTCGCTTTTCCGAAAACAGTGGATGGTGTTCCGCTGAAAGAGGTCAAACGGTAAGTGTTGCCAACATTTTCGATTGTTCATTCGCAATTGTGTGTTTCAGATTTTTGTTGTCTTCGATCTTCGTGCTGATATATGAATTGTCAATTGTCCATTATCAATTTTCAATTGCTCTTGTGCCAAAACTTACCCCAAAGATCATCCTTGAAGGAACGCGTCTTACACACAAGACCGATCTTGCCTTCGCATTGAATGAACATCCCCGCATCGTTGGTCCCCGGAAATACCAATATCATTCTCCGCTGATCTCGGGTGAGTGGTGTGCGTTCACGAATGTACCGTGGGGGAGAGGACTCATCAATTTCAATCTCTCGGAAGAACAGCAGGCGATGGAGACATATCACACCTGGCTTCGTCTATTTGAACTTCAACGGTATTATTCCTGGATCATCGATCGTTTCCACATCTCTACCATGATGCATCAGCAGAAATATTGCGGCAGAACATACGATCTTCACTGGATCGAAGAACGGCTCCTTCCGCTTGGATTCCATCTCGTGTTTTGTTACCGTTCACCTGAATCGTTCGAAGCTGCCAAACAGGAACGGTTGAAGATCTCCGGTAATCCTGCCCAATATGATGATCTCGGGTTATTTCTTGATGAACAGGAGATGCTCCGTGAATTGGCAGAACGCTCACTTCTTCCTAAATTATATCTTGATGTTTCCTGCGACTCCGTTCCCTCATTAGCTGATGCAGTTGCAGATTGGATGGAGAGCAGCGGCGGATTGTATTCGAAATCATAGCCAGGACTGCATCACAATCTACCTGCCATTCTCTTGACTCCCTCAATTTGAAGTCTTAAATTACAAGAGGTTTAGTGTGTCAATTAAAACCATTACTTTAAGTCGAAGACATTTGTAATTTGTAATTGAGGATGAATTAGTGAAGAGATATTATTACCTGCTTTTTTTTGTCGTTTTAGGGGGATTCCTCCAAGCTCAGCAGACCTCCGGCGAGCTTCAGGAGGATCAGGATTATGCCTTTGCATACGGTCTATTTGATGATAAATTGTATCAGTTGTCATTCGAACAGTTCAAAAAATTCATCGATCAATACCCCAACAGCGTAAAACGGCCCGATGCAATTTTCCTCTCTGCTGAATCACAATTCAGGCTGAATCAATACCAATCCGCGCTCTCCATCTTTAAGAATTTCACTCAGGATTATCCCAAGCATAAACTGCGTGTGGATGCACTGTTCCGTCTGGGTGAAATGAACTATGCACAGACCTCTTACAAAGAAGCTGCCGCATATTACCGTGAAGCATATGAGAAATTTCCATTAACCGATCAGGCCGGAGAAGCAGCATACTGGGTCGGCGAATGTTTCCTGAAACTGAACGATGTGCCGAATGCACAGATCTATTTCAAGGTCAGTTTTGAACGCTATCCGAATCATCGTCTTGCGGATTATGCGCTGTATTCGATCGGCTGGACGTATGAACGGAAAAGAGAGTACGCCAAAGCGATCGATGTCTATCAGAAACTGCTCACGGAAAAGAAAGAGAGCGATCTCTTCTCTGCTACCACCGTCCGTATCGGCGAATGTTATTTCCAGTCCCGCGATTACAAAAAATGTATCGAATATCTCACCCAGGTCCACTCCATTCTTCGTGATTCAACTGAACTCCAGCGGAGCGAATATCTCGTTGGTGAGTCGTATTACAGCCTGGCGGATTACCCCAAAGCGAAGACGCAGTACGGAGAATTCCTTGAAAAATATCCGAAGAGCATTATCTACCGTGACGTGAAGTATTCATTTGCATGGACATTCCTTAATCTGAAGGAGTATCCGCAGGCAGCACAGTTGTTCGGTGAACTGGCCGTAGGCAATGACGATATTGCGCACAAGTCGATGTTCCGAAAAGGCCGATCGCTTCAATTGAGTGGAAAAATCGACACCGCTCTCACGACATACCTTGCGACCATTGCTGCCCGTCCTTCGGGAGAATTTTCCGACAATGCGTTGTATGAATCCGGGATGATCTATTTTGAGCGGAAGGAGTATGACAAAGCGCTCTCTTCGTTTCAGCAGATCTCCGATAAATTCAAACAAGGGGATGTCTATTCCGACGCACTGAGAATGGTGGGGGAAACATATCTTGCTCAGAAGAAATTTGACAGTGCGTTGACCGCGTTCCGAAGCGCCGGAAAGAATGAAGCGGCCAATCCTTCCGTTAAGAGCGACGCGCAATTCCAGGAAGCGTGGGCGCTCTTTAAGATGAAAAAGTTTTCCGATGCAGCAAAACTGTTCGAGCAATATGCAAAGAAGAACTCCAAGCAGCCGCAGAACGCGGAAGCGAATTTCTGGGCAGCGGAATCCTATTTTCAGATCGAAAAATTCCTTGAGGCGGAGCGTTATTATTCGGAAGCGATTACAAATCTGTCTGACTCGAAAAAGACCGATGCGCAATACGGTTTGGCCTGGTCCTATCTGAAGCAGGGAAAATATCAGCCGGCGGCGAACGCATTCCAGAAAGTAGTGGAGATCGATTCTTTAAAAAAATATACGCAGGATGCGCAGTTGCGGATCGCGGACAGCTACTATGCGGCGAAGATGTATGACCGTGCAAGCGAATCATACCGCACATACATGAAGGCCAGTCCCAATGCAGTGAACAATGATTATGCACTGTATCAGGTGGCGAATGCTGAATACCGGTCGAATGATGACAAAGAGGGAAT
The DNA here is from genome assembly GCA_903907305.1 of uncultured Ignavibacteriota bacterium. Lineage (GTDB taxonomy): Bacteria > Bacteroidota > Ignavibacteria > UBA10030 > UBA8401 > UBA8401. The sequence goes on along the minus strand of CAIVNT010000614.1, from coordinate 100 downwards.
CGCCCGGTTTACGGAATTGATCGCACGCTATTCCAAATCGCAGTATGTCGATGATGCACAATATGGTATCGGACTGATCCATTTCCAGAATAAACGATAT
>CAIVNT010000613.1 GCA_903907305.1 uncultured Ignavibacteriota bacterium | reverse complement strand
CTGTTTTCAACTGGAGCGAAAATAGTGGGCCTCTTTTGTGTTTTCTTTAACAGTGACTTAAACCTGTAACATGTCATACAGGTTGGAACGGGATAATTTTACGATTTCTTTTTTATATTGTCAACTAAAAAATAGGTGGAATTACTTATTTTTTGCGAAAAACGGACGTTTTGCTCTTTTGAAGTGAAGGAGAGGAAAAAAGGGAGGAATGGTGAGAATCTATATTAGGATGCATTCTATTTCCAAAAAAAAGTCAACTCCGGAGGAAAGATAGACTCTAAAAACAGAATATCTTTTTGAACAGCTAGTGTCCTAAAACGAAAGTATTTTAACTATATCAAAAAAAACGATTGTCATTCCCGCGTGTTCCGCGTTTTGGAATCCCGCGAGACGGAATCTCTAAGAGCGGGATTTTTGGCGGGAATCCAGTATTGTGGATACCCGATAGGAACATTCGGGTATGATAACTTAGTAAAGGTATTTCTGATACAACACACTAGTATCGAAGTTCAATGATTGCCGGAATCTGGTTCACAATCACAAATCCGTTTCTCGGAAGACTCTCAATACCGTTGACAGTCGCCTTTTTCAAATGTGTTGAAAGAAGTGTAACCGGGATCATCACCGGACTGTTCTTTCCATTCACTGAACCTTCGATCGTCAATCGTACTATACCAAAACGCTGCCGTGAAATTGAATAGGATAGATTTCCGTAATGTGTCGGAAGATTCTTCACCGAAAGCCCCTCCTTCACCCACGAATCTTTCAATCCCGCACCAAGAACTACGGAATGTGAATCGTCATTCTCATACACAAACATTGCACGAATCGCGTTGATATAATCCGACCCGACCCACGTATGTGGCATATCCCCGATGAACCGAACAGTTCGATAACCATTCGCAACAACCTCCGCCCAGTGATTCCATCCTTTCGGACGCTGGTCGTTCATGAAATATTCAAGCACATCATGAGCGCGTTCTTTTTGTCCAATATACACATAGGTTCCCACATTCCGGATCTCATACGGAGTGTACGCGATCCAGTCAATCTTGTGTTCTGCGCGTTGAACGAACCATTCATAATACTTATCGAATGTATTATTGTACGCGGGCTGCGGCACAAAATTCATTTCTCCGTTCGGGAACAATGCAATAGAAGTGGAAGTTGCATCGAAATCCCCTTTCTCCACACATCCCGGAATATAATTGATCTTCCGGTTCTTCATAGCAAGTTCGATAGAATTATAGAGATCAGTTCTGAATGCCAGTGCAAGACTGTCATACTCATGTGCTTCTTTCCTCTTTCCGAGAGCAGCAGCGATCGCTGAAGCATCCTTAAACCCTTTCAGCACGAAGAAATTATCCCAATACGAATGCATCGCTTTGTCCGAATACCCTTCGTGACTGATTGATTCGGTAACGAGTCCATAGAACGCCCGTTTCTCGTCATCACCATTTTTATATTCAGGAGTCATCCTCTGAGCGCGCAAGGATTGGATGAAATTCACCGCACCGACAACGGTATTCCAGCGGGCACGGAGAAATGCAGTATCCTGCGTGAAACGAAAATATTCCATACACGCGAAGATCAATTCGCCGTGACTGTCATGCTCGGGAACTGGATCCGGTCCGCGTGTGTCAACTACACAGGGAACAGCTCCATTCTCATATTGGAACGACGAATACCATTCCAGATATTTTTTCGGCTCTTCAGTGATACCGAGTTTCAGCAGCGCATCAGATGTCATGGAACCGTCCCGTATCCAGGACCGTTCATAGGAACGCGAACCGGGCTGGAATCCATTCTTATCCTGATTGATCAGAATGTATGCAAGATACGAACGGATGATATCCACATACTTCTGCGCTTCGCTGTTGACGGTGAACTCAACGGTGTTCAATCGTTTCTTCCAGAATTTTTTTACGGATGCAAGCGTCAATTCAAATTCTTCCGGATTCGGCTGCCGCTTTTCCCACCGGTTTCCCGCCGGAGTGAACGGAACTGCCGCGATCACCACAAGTGAATCACCCGCTTTCAGATCGAAAGAATATTGGAATCCTCCCGACGTGAATCCGTTCACGTTTTCAGCACTCGCAGTAGCGGGAACAGTATTTTGTAAAATGAAATCAGTGATATCTCCCTGTTCGATCGCTGAAGCTCCGGAGGCGGACGGTTTCCCGGAAACAGCGATGGATTTATCATCGACTGAGGCACGTGTATCAGTAAAATTCATCTTCACTGTTTTTGCAAATCCTCCGTCATAATTCAGCCATTGCGAAGATGGATTTACCTGGAACGGTCGGACCGCAACAAAGAAGGAACCCTGCTCTCTTTCCGATGATGTATTCTTAACGATATACCGGGCCATCATGGCAGACTGTTCCGGCTCACCGAATGCAAGAAGCGTTATCTTTAACGTGATATTCTCAAACTTCCGTTCAACGGTCGGAATTGGTAAATAATTCTCCTCAAGAGTTTGAGTGGTTGATGAATTTGCCCAGGAAAGGACCGAATTCCTTTTTTGAAAAGTAATGAACGGTTCAAGAGAGAACTTCTGTCTGTCAACTTCGAACGCGCCGTCCTCACTGATGAGCGCTTCGCGTGTATCGGAAGGAACACCAACGATCGTCCAATACATCTGCTGTTTCATAAAATACCGTGGATACATTCCCAACGGAGAGACTGAAGCAATATGTTCAAAGAGCTGGTTCGGCGTGGAAAGTTTTTCGCTTGCGACCATATCGAACAGATCCAATTTGAACGGAAGTTTTGCTCCGTTCTCTTTTGCAATGATCCTGACAAACCGTGCTTCCGATTCAGGAAGAAAATGATACACGTTCCCGGCCGCACCATTCACAACAGAATAGAGCGGTTCATATTTCTTACCATCAAATGATGTCTGCAGATCGTATGTAACGGATTTCAATGAGGGATCCCAGAACAGATTGACCGCACCGAATTCTTTTTCATACTTCAGATCAAGTTCGATCCATTCATTCTTATTGGTCCTGCTGATCCACATTCCCTTATTTCCGGTAAGAACGTTCGAAAGACTTCCGTTCTTCTTCTGAAAGGATGCAGCAGTCACGGACGGCATTGGGATGACTGCAGGAAGAGCCGGAAGTGTCGTCAAAGTGACATCGTCGATCCATACGCTTCCTTTTCCACCTGTCCCGGCAGTGACGACGATCTCCAATCGCGCAAGTTTCGGCGGGAACGGAGCAAATTTCGTCCCCCACGCATAACCGAGATGTCGTTTTTTGATGACGATCTTTTTCCATTCCGAGGGATACGTATAATTTTTATTATTCACCCACCAGATATTCTCACCAAGACTGTCCCCGCTCACTTTGATCTCAAAATTATTCGTGGGGACGGTCGCTTTCATCATAAAACTGATCTCGTAGTTCTCCGGAAGCAGCGTATTAAAATTCCGAATAATACCGCCGTACCCGGATCCTTTCGGGAATTCAATATCAAAGCGGATCGCACTGTTGTCTTGCAAATGATTCACCCCTACGCCGATCGATTGGAAAGAAGCCCACGCCGATGCGGAACTGCAGTCATCCAGGATAGTTGATGTTCGTGATGTTTGCGGGAAAAAGGTATTTCGAATGATGAGTCGACTG
>CAIVNT010000612.1 GCA_903907305.1 uncultured Ignavibacteriota bacterium | reverse complement strand
GTGCTGATCTACGGCGGCAACATCTATGCCGGTGGAAAATTCTACAGATCACTGGCCGATACATTGTTCAACCCCGGAACGGTGCTGAACTATGTCGGAAGATTCGACGGAACACAGTGGAATGCGATGGGAGTTGGCATGCACGACGGATTGTCCGATTCGTATGTGAACGCTCTTGATGGAAAGAAAAATATCATCTATGCAGGAGGAAATTTCAGAAGTGCCGGCGGAAAATGGTCGATGGGTGTCGCACAATGGAATGGGTCCGCTTGGTCCCCGATCGGCTGGGGTGTGAATGTCGGCACCGTCACTTCCATACGCGCTTCCGGCAGCAACGTCTATGTCGGCGGATTGTTTTCTACAGCCGATTCACCGGCAGTGAAATCGGTGAACAATCTCGCAAAATGGGATGGAGCTCATTGGAGTTCTGTGGCAGGAGGGATCCAAGGTGAGATGGGTATTCATGTCCCGATCGTTTCCGGTTTGACCCTCGATTATTTTACAAAGACGGTAATCGTTACAGGGTGGTTCAACAGGACATTGAATACGCCAGACCAGGTGAATCCTCCGCTCAATAATAAGATGATCGCGCAGTTCACAGATACGGATAATGATTTTTCCGATCCGCCACCTCCTCCGCCACCGCCGGTCTTCCCGTCGGATGAGATCATAAAATTCCAGTTGGATAATCTCATCTACAGTCCGGCGGACGGACCGCTGATGTCTCCGCTGCCGAATATCTATGCCTACACGGCATATCACTGGAGCGATGCTGTCACAAAAACAAGCGGCATTTCAACATCGCTTGCCGGTATCACTGCGTCCGACCTCACATTTAAATTGAATGCCGGCAAACTTATGGCATTCAGTCTGGTGAATTTCCCGAACGGCCGCGTGGGTGACGAACGTGTGTACGGCGTTGATACAGGATATATCGCCGTTGCCGGCGTGCCGAAATTGAAATTCAAACAGATCGTCTGGCATTCAAAATCATTCTATCCGTTGAACGGACTGAAGGACAGCACCTATGTTGAAGGCATCGCCGTGATCGATACGGTTGCAAGCGATCCGACATTCCGTGCGCTGATCGGGAACAATGTCCGCACACTGCATTTCGACGGTGAAAGTGCATCGATGATCGTGCAGGGGAGTGACGGGGTCTATTCCGCCATCATCAGAGTGTGGAAGGATATCAATTCGTATTCGTTCTATACCTCCGGGATGCAGGATACTATCTCGTTCGCGAATCAGCTCATTCCGGCGCGGGCATCGTTCTATCAGTCCGTACCTAACCGCGGTAATACCGACTGGGGCAGTATGGTGACGATGGGTGTTACCCGGCTGAATGGATACGATTCTCTTCATCATCCGGCCGACGATACCACAATACACAGACAGTACCCGGTTCAGTTTCTCTTCGGTGCGACAATGTCATCCTATTCGGCGCGGCTTGCTTTGAATATGGCTCAATTGCTTTCAATACACGGCGACAGTCTCAGGAATATCCGTGTCTATCAATCGATGCCGCAGGATTCTATGGAACGAAAGATCCCTTCATCTATGATCAAACTGATCCCTCCGAGTACACTGGTGATCGATTCCATAAAACAGAACGGCATATCGGTATTCTCATTCTATTATTCCAATTACACTCCGCCTCCGCCTCCGCCTCCGGTATTGCCGGCCGGTGTCATCATTAGATACAAATTGGATAATCTCATCTACAGTCCGGCGGACGGACCGCTGATGTCTCCGCTGCCGAGTGTGTACGCATACACGGGTTATCATTGGAGCAACGGTGTAACGAGTACCACCGGACAGGCAACATCGCTTGCCGGTATCACGGCATCCGATCTTACATTCAAACTGAATGTCGGGAAATTACTTTCGTTTGGACTCGTGAATTTCCCGAACGGCAGGGTCGGCGATGAACGCATATACGGCGTCGATACCGGATACATCGCTGTTGCCGGTATTCCGAAACTGAAATTTAAACAGATCGTCTGGCATACAAAATCATTCTATCCGGTGGGTGGAAAGACCGACAGCACCTATGTTGAAGGCATCGCCGTGATCGATACGGTTGCAAGCGATCCGGTGTTCCGAGCGCTGATAGGAAATGAAGTACGTACACTCCGCTTCGACGGAGAAAGCTCCTCTATGATCGTTCAGGCTTCCGATGGTTACTACTCCGCCGTCATCAACGTCTGGAAGGAGATGCAAGGATATTCATTCTTTGCGTCGGCACTGCAGGATACGGTGAAATTTATGAATCCGTACATTCCGCTGAGAGCGACATTCTACCAGGCAACAGCCAACCGCGGGAATCTCGACTGGGGAACAACAGTGGTCACAGGGATGTCGGTCTTGAATGGAAAGGATTCTCTCCGTGTATCGGATGGCGACACGACCATCAAGCGGCAATATCCGCTGCAGCTCTTCTTCGGCGCGACAATGTCATCTTTTTCTGCCCGTCTCTCGTTGGATTTACAGAAATTATTGACGAACGGAAACGACAGTCTGCAGAATATCCGCGTCTATCAGTCGCTGCCGGCCGATTCAATGCAGCGGAAAGTTCCTTCGGCAAAGATCAAACTCTTTCCGCCGTATACACTTGTCATCGATTCGGTGAAACAGAACGGTGTCTCTGTCTTTATGTTCTATTCCACGAAGAAGGGAGTGGTGCTGAATGCTTCTTCTGAAGAGCGGCCCATTCCCGCGGACTTCTCTCTTGGACAGAATTATCCGAATCCGTTCAATCCGGCTACGGTCATACCGTATGCTCTTCCGGTCCACGGCAGGGTCACCATCGCCGTGTATAACATTCTTGGTCAAAAGGTCGCTCAATTGGTGGAGGGCGAGCAGCCCGTCGGTAATTATGAGGTGCGCTTCGATGCTTCACATCTTTCATCCGGTATTTACATCTACAGTATGCAGGTCTTCTCCGGTGATGGTGCATCGGTGAAACATTCCTCGGCTCGAAGAATGCTCCTGATGAAATAAGTTGCATATCATGTTTTGTGAGCACCCGTCGGATTCATTCGGCGGGTGTTCTCATATATATATTTATACGATCTCCATTCAAACCTAAGATTTGAGTCGCCTGTATTTTACACAGATGTCAACTTTTGCTTACGTAAATGTAAGCAACTCTCTTAAACAAGAGAAAAAACACTTATTTATTTTGGCACCGCAATTGCATTAAGGACACATAATTCAGGGGAATAGATAATTCCTTTTGACAGTTTCATCAGAACCGAGACATTAACAACTACTCAATTGAGCCTATGTTTCAGTCGTACAACCCAATGGTACTCCGTCCATGTCAGAAAAAGAACGGCGTGTAATTTCCAAACCGATCGTAAAACTGTTTCTGGTGCTTGTCGCTTCGATCATCGTCAGCGATTTTATGACCCAGGCCATTATGTTGGTAATTGAAATCCCCATAACGTGGGTATATCAACTCATCGATATTGTTCTTCATGCGCTGCTGACGATTCCCGTTGTATATATTTTTGCAAAACGTCCGATGTCGGAATTATTCATCCGCTCGGAAGAGAATCTGCAGGTGGCGGATTCCACGTATGATAAATTGATCGAGACGAATGAATATCTGAACAACCTGTTCACCTATGCCAATGTTCCCATCGTGGTGTGGGATCTGTCATTGAAGATCACACAGTTCAACACTGCATTCGAGCAACTCACGGGATATATGTCGGTGGAGGTGTGCGGTCAGAAGATCGATATTCTCTTCCCAAATTTTTCTGCTGCGGAGTCACTCGATAAGATCAGGAATACTTCGACCGGTGAGCGGTGGGAGACAGTGGAGATCCCCATACAATGTAAGAGCGGTCAAGTTAAGACCCTTCTCTGGAACTCCGCCAATGTGATGACGAAGACGCGCGACAAAGTGTCGGCGACCATCGCTCAGGGATATGATATCACCAATCGCATCGCCGCGCAGAAAGCTCTTGCGCAAAGCAACGAATTGCTCTCCTCTCTGATGAAGTATTCTCCTATTTATGTCTTAATCAAAGAAGTGAATTCCGAGCAGAGCAGAGTGCTGCGGGTCAGCGAGAATTTCCGGGATATGACCGGTATCGCTGCCGCCGACATGATCGGAAAAACGATGACGGAATTATTCCCCGCAGCATTTGCAGAAAAGATCATTGCGGATGATTGGGAATCGTACTCCCAAGGGAAGAATCTCACGCTCGCCGAACATCTGAACGGCCGGGATTATTATACGGTAAAGTTCCCGTTCACGATGGGTGAACGGAATGTCCTTGGAGGATTCACGATCGACGTCACCGACGAGAAACAAGCACTGAAACAATTGCATGATGCAATGAACAGTCTAAAGTCAGTGGAGAATGACCTTCGTGAAAAGAATACCGAACTCGAACAGTTCACCTATACGGTATCGCACGATCTGAAGAGTCCGCTCATCACGATCAAAGGATATGCCGGCGGACTGATGAAGGATATTGCTAACGGAAGGACCGATCGTTTTGAAAAGGACCTGAAGAGGATCTCTTCTGCTGCGGATAAAATGACAGGACTGCTTGAAGACCTGCTCGAGCTCTCAAGAATTGGCCGCGTTGTCCATCCACCTGTGGAATTCAAATTGAATGATGCAGTGAACGATATGCTGGCATTGCTTGCGGGTCCGGTCAAAGAACGGAATGCATCGGTGATTGTTCATGACCTGCCGGCAGTGAATGCGGACCGTGGCCGCATTCAGGAGGTGCTCCAAAACCTCGTAGAAAATGCTCTCAAATTTGTGCCCGGCGAAAAGGATCCGGTAATCGAGATCGGTCAACAGATCCATACGAACGGCGAACACGTGGTATTCGTCCGCGACAATGGCCGCGGCATCGACTCTCGGTATCTTGAGACCATCTTTGGTCTGTTCAACAAACTCGATACTGCTTCCGTCGGTTCGGGTATTGGTCTTGCTGTCGTTCGCCGCATCATAGAGATTCATGGTGGAAAGATCTGGGCGGAATCCGGCGGCATCGGAACAGGCGCAACATTCTATTTAACATTACCATTTATTAAACAATAATCTAAGGGGGTAATATGATTGTCGGTGAACCATTGGTCATTCTGTTGGTGGAGGATAATCCGGACCACGCTGATCTGGTCAAACGGAATCTGGAGGATTTTCAGGTCGCGAACAAGATCTATCACGTGGAGGATGGTGAAGCTGCCCTCCACTATTTGAAAGGACTCGGGATCTATGCCGGTTCTGTGGGGAATCCGCGTCCTGATCTGATCCTGCTCGATCTTCGTCTTCCCAAGATCGACGGTCTGGAAGTATTAAAAGAAGTAAAGACGGACTCCGGCCTGAGAAATATTCCCGTTGTAGTGCTGACAACATCCGATGCAGAACTCGATCTCGCAAAGGCATATGAATATCACGCGAACAGTTATGTAACGAAACCGGTCGATTTTGACAGTATATCGGATCTGCTGAAAGACCTCGGCTATTATTGGCTCGCGTGGAACAAACGTCCATGGTGAGCTTTCGAAAGGATCATTCCGTCAATTGTTGTTCTGCAGTTAAGCAAAGATGTCTTCAGAGGATGGCGCAATGACGAATGTACGAAACGAAGTTATTGATATTCTTCTTGTCGAGGATGATTCGTCGCATGCGGAGTTGATCTTCCGCTGCTTCGAGCAGTACAGTGAACAGTACAGAATCCGTACCGCCCCCACCATCCGCGAAGCGTTAAAAATGATCGGCGAACATCGTCCTGCGATCGCCCTGGTGGATTATAATCTGCCGGACGGAAAGGGGCAGGAAGTAATTGAAGTCGGGAGTGAACTTTTTCCCTCGGTGATGCTCACTTCTCACGGCGATGAGCATCTGGCAGTGCGCGCCATCAAATCCGGCGCGATGGACTATATCACGAAATCACCGGAATCGTTCGAGACACTTCCGAATTCAGTGGAGCGTGTCCTCCGCGAATGGAATCTTATTGTTGACCGGAAACGGACTGAGGAACTGCTGCGGATGAGCGAGGAGCGTCACCGGATGATTCTTCGGACCGCAATGGACGGATTCTGGGTCATCGATATGCGCAGCCGTATCCTGGAGGTGAATGAATCGTACTGTCAGATGAGCGGTTACACTTCCGACGAACTCCTTCTGATGCGCGTGAACGATCTCGATGAGGGATCGACACTGCCGGTGGTCGCAGAGCGGATGGAGCAGATCAAAAAGATCGGGCAGGACCGCTTCGAGAGCAAACATCGCCGTAAGGATGGAAAAAATTTTGATGTCGAGATCAGCGTGCAGTATCACCCTGATGACGGCGGACGGTTCGTGGTATTCCTTCGCGATATCACGGAACGGAAACACTCCGAAGCGAAGGTCCGCCAGTTATCGCTGGCAATACAGCAAGCCTCGATCGGTGTTGTCATCACCGATATGGAAGGCGTGATCGAATATGTGAATGAGGCTGTCTGTCTCACTTCGGGATATTCCACAGAGGACCTCATCGGAAAAAAGAAATCGATCTTCCGGTCTGAAGAGACTCCGGGAAATGTCTACGAAGAGATGTGGCGTTCGATCACGGCAGGGAATGAATGGAGCAGCGAAATGCTGAGCAGACGGAAGGACGGAAGCCGGTATTGGGAATCGGTGGTGATCGCACCGGTGAAGAACAGCAAAGGGAGCGTCATCAATTTTATTATAGTGAAGGACGACATCACCGAACGTAAGGAGATGCAGACACAGTTGTTCCGTTCCCAGAGGATGGAATCCATCGGAACGCTTGCCGGCGGTATTGCGCACGATCTGAACAATATCCTCGGTCCCATCCTGCTGTCGGTACAGATCTTGAAACGGAAACTTCAGGATGAATCGCTTAATAATCTGTTGACGACCATCGAGTCGTCCACGCTGCGCGGAAAGGATATCATCGCGCAGGTGCTCGGATTCGCGCGCGGTGCGGAGAGCCGTCCGGTGCTTATGCAGATCCGTCATATTGTGAATGAAGCCGGGAATATCATCAAGCAGACATTTCCCCGCAACATCGAAATACAGACCTATGCACCGAAGGACCTGTGGACCATTTATGCCGATCCCACGCAGATCCATCAGGTGGTAATGAACCTGAGCGTGAATGCACGCGATGCAATGCCGCATGGAGGCAGACTTACCATCAACGTGAAGAATGCCGAAATGGGTGAGAGCATCAAGGTCCGTCATCCTGAAGCGAACAGTGGACGGTACGTAGTGATCGAAGTGAGGGATAACGGCGGCGGTATTCCCACGGATATCCAGCAGAAGATCTTCGATCCGTTCTTCACAACGAAAGAAGTGGGAAAGGGGACCGGTCTCGGACTTTCCTCGGTCTATAGCATCGTGAAGCATCATCAGGGATACATCCATTTTGATTCTGTGCAGGGCGAAGGGACAAGTTTTGAGATCCTCATCCCTGTCTCAGCCGAAACGATCGCTCAGGATTCGGAAGCAGTGGTCAATGTGATCCTGGATGGAAAAAATGAGACCATTCTGGTGGTCGATGATGAACTCCCTATCCAGATGGCGTGCGAACAGACGCTCGGGTTCTATAACTATAATGTGCTCACCGCCGGGAACGGTGCGGAAGGTCTAGCGCGGTTCGTCGAAAGCGGGATGACCGCCAAAGTAATCCTGATCGATATGATGATGCCGGTGATGGATGGAAAGACCGCCGCTGCCACGCTCAGAAAGATCGCTCCGGATATCAGGATCATCGGTATGAGTGGACTGATGACTGAATCGACCGTAGAACACGATGGAAAATTGTTCGATCATTTTCTGCAGAAACCGTTCACTGGTGAGTCATTGATGGAAGCGATCCAAAATGTTCTCAAGAAGAATCAAAGTTCGGTACCGTAAACAAAAGAAACATAAGCAAAAATAATCTTTACTGATAGAACAATTCATTATACCGAAGAGAAGGCGCATATGAGTGAGAAAGTTGCTGCTCCGTATATATTGATCGTTGAGGACAATCCGGAACACGCCGAATTAATGAAGCGAGCGCTTGAAGAAGCTCCGGAGCCGTACCGCGTCCATATTTCCGTTACCATTGCTGGTGCTGTTGAGATGATCGGACAAGCTGCTCCATTGCTGATGTTCACTGACCAGTTCCTGCCGGACGGGAACGGCGATACACTCATATCGATCAGCAAAGGGGTCTTCCCGGTGATTGTGTTGACATCGCATGGAGATGAAGCGATGGCCGTGAAGATGATGAAATCCGGCGCACTCGATTATTTCTCAAAGTCTGCCGATTTCTTCGCAATGATCCATCGTATTGTTCAACGCTCCATCCGAGAATGGCGCTTAGTTTTGGATAAAATATATTCAGAGAGGAAACTCCGTGACCAGGAGGCGTGGAGGAAAGAGATCATAGAATCTGCGTTGGATGGATTTTGGATCGTTGACCTTAGCGGAAATTTGCTCGAAGTGAATGAGAAATACTGTGAGATGTCAGGCTACAGTAAGGATGAACTGCTCACCATGAGCATCTTCGATCTCGAAGCAACCGAGATTGAACAGTCAACGATGAATCATCTCTCCAAGGTAATGCTTGAATCTGAGGACAGGTTTGAGACAATACATCGCCGGAAGGATGGCACCTCCTATAACATAGAGGTCAGTGTCCAGTTCCGTCAATTCCAGGGAGGCAAGTTCATTACGTTCCTGCGGGATATCACAACACGGAAGGCCGGGGAGAAAGAACGGGAGATGCTTCTGTTGGAGATGAAAAACATGCTCAAACGGATGCTTTCTATGAAACAGGAAAATACAATGTGTCATGAATGCACTCTTATGTTGGGCGATATCGCCCGTCTGCAAAAAATAAAGATTCACGAGAATGTGATTATTCAATAAAAAAGAAAATGTATGGGACAAAACCAGATTCTACTGATCATCTTAGGTATGATCATCATCGGCGTTACCATTACGGTCGCCATCACGCTCGTTCAGGAGAATGCCATCACGGCAAATCGCGATTCCATGGCATCGGACTTGTTGAATCTTTCCGCCAGAGCGATGCAGTATTATTCTTCCCCGGCAGCGAACGGAGGCGGCGGTCATTCCTTCGTCGGACTCACGGCGGATGCGGCGGGAATGGCAAAGCTTGTCTCGACGGCGTTCTCTCATAATGGGAACGGGGAATATACCATCAGTTCGGCCGGTACTGCCGGTCAGGTTGTTCTGCAGGGGACGGGCAACGCGTTCCTCTCCAACGGCACACTTCCGGTCATTACCTGCACGGTCACACCATCCGGCAATATCGTGACCATCATCAATTGAAGAGTTTGGAAATTTTCGCGGGTAGTAATTTAGAGTATGTTTCATCGACAAGGAAACCGTGTCGCGCTTCTTTGACCGCCCCCGGTCAAAAATAACGGGATCATTTTTTTATTATGTTACACCCCTGCCATCCCGTCTCATCAGCGGGATGGTTTTTTTTGTACGAATTCGAATAAAT
>CAIVNT010000611.1 GCA_903907305.1 uncultured Ignavibacteriota bacterium | reverse complement strand
TCTTGTTCAAAACCCTTCTTCTGCGTCTTTTTGTTATTATTTTCCCCCTTCCGGTTGTTTTTATTGTGAAAAGGGGATTTAAAACGATTTCAAAAACTTTGTTCTTCTTGCTGTTGTTGTCCATTGTTGGCCACCAATTTTTGACCGATACTTGACCCAAATTTTGACCTCCAACGGTTGATGTCGTAAAGGCTCTTTTTAGCGGATATTAAATGCGGTGAAAAAAATGAACGTCTGTAAAGATGCTGATGTTTGACGATGGATGTTCCAACTGACCCAGATTTTTATAAAATCATGAAATGAAAAAAAGCTATTACCGCAGTGCAGATTCCAGCGCAGTCTTTGCTCCTGTTTTTTCGTCGCGGTATTTAACGATCATAGGTGTATAAAGACTGAGTCCATGTTTCTTCGCAAATGATGAATCGATCGTTCTGCTCCCGGCAACGACGACGGCATTTTCCGGGATGATCAATGAGCCGTTCGATCCCTTTCGGATGATCGTGCCGTTGACAAGATCGTACACCGGTGTAGATGCGTTCAGGATGACCCCGGTGCCGATCACCGATCTTCGTTTTAAGATGGTCCCTTCATAGATGCCGCAGTTTCCACCAATCATCACATCATCCTCAACGATGACCGGCATACCGCCGATCGGTTCGAGCACTCCGCCGATCTGTGATGCAGCGCTGAGATGAACACGCTCACCGATGAATGCGCATGAGCCGACGAGCGCATGTGAATCGACCATTGTGCCGGAAGACACGTATGCGCCGACATTCACATATGCAGGAGGCATGATGATGACGGAGGGAGCGATGTATGCTCCTTTCCGTATGGCGGTCCCGCCCGGAACAATGCGGACGTTATTCACCGAAGAAAATTTCTTGAGCGGATAGGTATGTTTATCAAAAAAAGAAAATGGTTCCGAATGTTTGACCGGAGTTAATTTGCCGAGACGGAATCCCAGCAGGATACCTTTCTTCACCCACGCATTCACGGTCCATTCATCGTTGATTCGTTCCGCTGTTCTGACAATACCGCTGTCGAGCAATGTCAGGAATTTTGTAAATATAGTTAATCCGGATTTCGTCGATTTCTCAAATTCCTCCTCGATGGATGACCGAAGGGTTTCGACATCGATTTGCTTCATGCCTGCTCCACGAGTGACAATTCTTCTAATGCGCGGCGGAGTTTAAATTTATGCTCCAGCGACATAGGAGTCAACGGCAGTCGGTATGATTCGGTGATCATTCCCATCATTGCAAGTGCTGATTTTGCCGGAATCGGGTTCGATTCAATGAAATTCAGATTCATCAGGTCCAAAAGACGTTCATGGATGTGTCGTGCCTGAGCAAAATCATCAGCAAGACAGAATTGCACCATTTGAGAAAACTCCAATGGGACTTCGTTTGCGACAACGGAGATCACGCCGTCCGCGCCGAGCGACATCATCGGCAGAGTGAGCGCATCATCTCCCGAAAGCAGTACGAAATTTTCGGGCCGATGACGAAGGATCTCCATCACCTGCGGAATATTTCCCGAGGCTTCCTTGATCCCTGCAATACCCGGAAGTTCCGATAGCCGCAGTGTTGTCTCAGCGTTGATATTGCTTCCGGTCCTTCCCGGCACATTATAGACAAAGACGGGAATATCCACTGATTCAACGATCGCACGGTAATGCTCGAAGAATCCCTGCTGTGTCGGCTTATTATAGTATGGTGCAACCGAAAGAACAGCGCTTGCGCCGATCGCCCGCGCATGCTGGGTCAATGAAATAGCTTCGCGTGTGGAATTGCTCCCTGCTCCAACGATGATCGGTACTCTGCCGTTTGCCTGTTCCGCAACGATATCCATTACGTGATGATGTTCGGGATGGGAGAGTGTTGCGCTTTCCCCGGTGGTGCCGACCGGAACGAGACCGTTCACACCGGAAGAGATCTGAAATTCCACCAAGCGGCGGATCGCTTCGGTATCGATATCGCCGTTCGCCTGCATAGGTGTAACAAGAGCAGTAGCAACTCCGCGAAAAGAAAATGGGGATGACATAGATGACCTTATTTAGTGAGTGATTGATGAATTAAATATTAATTTGTCGAATGAGCAGATCCCTTTGAATTCCTTTGTCCTTTCCGCGGCGATAACGGCGCCATATGCAAATCCCGACCGATTATGGGCGCGGTGGACCAGCTCTATTTCATCAGCAGATGAATGGTAGAGAACAGAATGATCGCCAAAAACATTTCCGATGCGGGTGCTGGAGATATTGAGTTCTTCAGGACGAATAGGAGCGCTGTTAAGGTCCGTGTTGACCGACTGCTTCCTCTTCAAATTCTCGAGAATGATGTTTGCGAGTGTTATGGCCGTTCCGCTGGGAGCATCCTTCTTTTTTGTATGATGGGTCTCATGGACAGCTGTGTCATATTCCGGGAAATGGTCCATCAGCATGGAAGCTTCACGGACGATACGGAAGAACATCTGTGCGCCGATGGAGAAATTATTCCCGTGGATGACAGTTCCGTTCAATGCGGCGACTTTTGCCAGCAATTGGTCTTTCTGTCCCTGCCATCCGGTGGTCCCTTCCACCAGTGGGATACCGAGTCGGCAGCAAACCTCAATAGTATTAGGGACGGACGATGCGGCCGAGAAATCGATGAAACAATCGATCAATTGTGAGGCAAACAGTGCAGAATCCGCCGGAGGGAGCGGGGAAGCGGATGAAAAACGGGCAGTCACCGTGTGTCCGCGGCGGAGTGCGATGGACTCGATCTCCTGTCCCATCTTTCCGTAACCGACGAGTGCTAAATTCATATCATTCCTTTA
>CAIVNT010000610.1 GCA_903907305.1 uncultured Ignavibacteriota bacterium | reverse complement strand
TTCCGTATTCCATTTTCCGTCCGGAATGACATCTTCACTGATCGTACCAAGATCAATAAATACTTTTCGCGTGGAGTCGATCCTTCCTTTTCCCGGCGTAACACGGACCCAGATCTCGATGAAACCGACGTTCTCTGTGAGCATATTGATGGAACTGGTCGAGAGCAGTTTCATCACACCGCCCCAATTCTTTTTCGGTTCATCCAACAATGTCTTTTTCAGATCCATTGAATAATTATACACTCCGCGTTCTTGCGGATTATAATTCAACGTCAGCACCTGAATCAAATCCTGTCCACGTCCGACTTGTTTAATGGACTTTCCGTTTGCATCGATACCGTAGATCGCATCGATCGGTATCCCGCCAATGGGATTATACCAGTATGTGCGGGCCTTCGATTCCATCTTCTTTATGTCGGAGACCCATTGCG
The DNA here is from genome assembly GCA_903907305.1 of uncultured Ignavibacteriota bacterium. Taxonomy (GTDB): domain Bacteria; phylum Bacteroidota; class Ignavibacteria; order UBA10030; family UBA8401; genus UBA8401. The sequence continues at coordinate 2,706 of CAIVNT010000610.1, read as the reverse complement.
TCTTATTGAGATAATTGTCCACATCATACTGAAATGCCGGCGCACTCATATCATGCCACTGACCGTAACCAACGCCGAGCGGGATGATCCTCTTCGCGCCTTCAAAGTCATCGATGTATGCGATACCGCTGCCGTTGTCATCCGCGATGGTACTTTTTTTGGTATTCGGATCGGGATTCATATACGCGGCTTCAGCACGTAAGGAGAATTCCGACTTTGCTTTGGTATCCAGGAACGGAAGCGCGTCGATCGCTTTCGTCAGGAACGGCAGATCGCCGGAAGTCTGCCCGTCGAATCCGTAGATAGAATTGTTGGAAGGTTCTTCATTCAATCGAACTTTATCACTCAGCACCTGCTGATCGAGATTCATCATCGTAAATCCGATCTTCGTTTTCTCTGAAACATCGATCTCTCCGCGAAGTCCCAGCAGCGTTTTTGATGCAAGCTGAAAAAGATCGTTCTGCTCGAATTTCACCTGAAGACTGGCTCCTGGAACAAGCGCTTCCTGTTTCTTAATGATCACCTGACCGATGATATAATCAACGGTATAATCCACATTCGCGACGAGCGTTGCACCGTTGAGAAGGACCTGCACGCTTCCTTCAACGACGTTGAAACCAAGGTTGATCGTGTTGGAACTTGATGCCGTGATCTTTCCCATGATCATGAACTTGTCTTTTTCATTGTTCTGCTGCGCGGCTTCGCTGGTTGTATCGTACAAGTTGGTGTAGAGATATTTATTGATCACAGAATCGGCCGGGGGAGTCGGCAGCGCTTTCAATGCTTCGCGCAGTCCATCCGTGAACGGCCGCAGAGACGGGAAGATGATCTCTCCCCGTTCCTGATCGATGGTGATACCGGAATTGAAATCGAATTTTCCGTCGGGCTTCGGATCACCGCTCTCACTGTTCACATCCAGGCCGAAGAGTGTGACGATCTTTGTCGCCCCGATAACATCGACCGGCTCCGTCGACGATTCAAAATATTTCATCTCAAGTTCAAATCCGTCCTTTTCCACTTTTCGTCCGCCGAGCGGGTAAATATTTTTCAGCATTAAAGAGAACGGGACACTATCCTGCGGAATGATATACGTGAGAGGTTTGATCAGTTTTAGGACGATGACATTCAATGCGTTGGAAGTGTCGGTGCCGATGGATTTCCACGGTGTTCCGTAGAGCGAATCGTCATCATTTCCTGCGCCGTTTTCGATCCTGTATGAGATCGCAATCGCCTGTCCATTCTGCACCGAACGGTTCATGGTGATATATCCCGCATCTTTATTGATACGGTAATCTTTCCCGGGCTCCAATTTATCCCAATCGCCGCGGACGATCCGTTTTGCAACATCGGTGATATTGGCGGGATTTTTATAGGAGAAATACGTTGACGTATCATTGACCCCAACGGCAGGCAGATCGAAGTATGCTACACCTTTTTGCATCGTTTCATTTGCCTGACCGATATGATACAGCCACACTTCATATTCGTTCTCTTTTATCTGCAGGTCCGGTCTGGTGAGAGTCCGTTTTTTGATATACGCTTCATAGACAGAACGGTAGGCCACATCCACGAAGAAGTGATCCTTGGAATATTCCCAAGCCCGTTTCGCAAAATCACTTTTCGAAGTGCCGCCGCTGAGGCTTTTTTCCTGGATCTGTCCTTTTTTCTGGGAAGCGATCGCCGTCAGTTTCAGCGGACCGATCTGGAATGCGGCTTTGATACCGAACAGGGCGGAACTGCTCGATACGAAGCTGGAACTGGTGGAAAGTGAGACGTTTCCGGCTTCAACACTCTGGACGATCTCATCCTCATAGCCGGTGTATTTGATCTTCAACTGATTCTCGTATTCGAATGTACGCTGGGTATTCCAGTCGGCAAGGATATTCAGTTTGTCACCGATCGTTCCGTTCACAGTGATCTGTACTTCCTGGGAGAAGTCCGGTTCATTTCGCGTGTTGCCGTATGCGCTGAGTGTCTGCTGGTCGGTCTTTGTGTTGCGGAAGGCTGCACGGATATCGACAGCGCCGGAGATATTCAAGTTGATGCGGGGCGGTCCAAAGATCGAGAAGACTGGATTAGCCGGGACAGGGATATCGATCTTTGTGAATGCACCGAGCAGGTCGCCGAGGTCATCTTTCTTCTTTGATGCTTTGGCGGTCTCTTCCTTTCCCACAAGATCGGCGAAATTCTTCACGAAGTCCGATTGGGCGCGCTGTTTGATATACTCATCGATCGGCATTCTGATGGGGATCTTTACATCTTTGCCGTTCACTGTCTGACGGACAATCACGAATTTCCCGGTGGAATCAAGCTGTGTGCTCTGCACAACGATCACCGCCGGTTTAAGATAGAATGGATTTGCTGTCGGCTGGATCGCCTGAGCGGCGGTTTCATCTTTTCTGCGAAGCAGAAGCTGTTGAAGATATGTGGAATCTTTTACCCGGTATACTTTGGCCGCAGCAGAGTCATTCAGCGCGGATAGAGAATCTTTTGGTGCGGAAAGAGAATCGGCTTTCGTGGAATCCTGCCCGGCAATGAACGCAACGGGACGCACCCCTTCTGTTGAAGCATTGGCAGACGAAACAACGAATGCAAATACCACAAGAACGGAAACGACAGTGAGTCCGATGTACAATGCTCTACGCACAGATGACAACGTTAAAGAGTGATCTTGATGAAAAGTGAATTGCGAAAACAACCAATGCG
>CAIVNT010000609.1 GCA_903907305.1 uncultured Ignavibacteriota bacterium | reverse complement strand
GGTACATCGAGTAGTTGGTAGATGATATTTACGTTTAAAATATGAAGTGACCTACTGTCGATTGAAGGATCTTCAGAATTTGATTGAGCAGGTCGTTCCACCGCAGAATGAATTTCTGAAACTTCTTGAAGATAATCACATCAGTGTCGAAACAGGCGATGAGGAATCGAATGTTGATGAAGATGAACTGAACGCAGAGATCAACAAAAGCGCGCTGGCCAATCTGTTTGAGGGTGCTCTTGTTGAGGCGGTGCGATCGGGTGTCAGCGACGTGCATATTGTAGCAGCCGAAGGGAAAAAAACCAATTTCTTATTTCGGGTGGACGGTAATCTGAAAGTCTGGCATTGCCAGGAAGGAACAATGCCCGAAGCGGTGATGGCGGTGGTGAAAGACCGTACAAAAAATGTGGACCGATTCGAACGTGAAATGTCGCAGGACGGATTCATTCAGCGTATAGTGGACGGACACCAGCTGCGTTTTCGTGTATCGATTATGCCTATCGTCACGACGGAGTTCAAGAACAAATTTGAGTCAGTCGTTATCCGCGTACTGGATGATCGAAAGGTGATCACCGATCTGAATAAACTCGGTCTGCAGGGGCCGGCAAGAGGATTCTTCTATAAAGCCATTGAGAAACCGCAAGGGATCATTATTCTCACAGGTCCGACAGGATCCGGAAAATCCACCACACTGATCGCGGCGCTCTATCAAGTGATCGATCCGACAGTGAATGTGCTCACGATCGAAGAACCGGTAGAGTATATCATCAAAGGTGCACGTCAGTTGAAGATCGGTCCGAAGATGACGTTCGAACAATCCATCCGTGGTATTCTCCGCCATGACCCGGACATCGTACTCGTCGGAGAAATGCGCGATAAGGTGACGGCCGAAACGGCCATCAAACTGGCAAACACCGGTCACTTGGTTTTTTCCACACTGCACACGAATGATGCACCCAGCGCTGTTGCCCGATTGTATAAGATGGGAATTGAACCGTTCCTTATTGCGTATGCAATTAGCATTATCGTTGCCCAGCGTCTCATCCGAACGTTGTGCAAAATATGCAAGACGCCGATCGATGAAAACGAAAAACCCGATCTGTTGAAGTTTGGATTCAGCGAAGAGGATCTGAAAAATCACACATTCTACAAGGCGGTGGGATGCGATAAATGCGGCGGCGGATATAAAGGCCGTGCGGCCATCCATGAAGCGCTGTATTTTACAAAAGCGATCAAGGATATCGTGCTGAATGCCGGTGATAAAGTCGATGAGAATGCCATTCGTGACCAAGCATCGAAGGATGGCATGTGGACACTTCGCCGTTCCGGTATGGAGCGGATGAAAGAAGGATCTACATCACTTGAAGAAGTCATATCGTCAACGGTAGAGGATGAATAGAAACATTGAAGAATCTTCGTTCCGTGTATGTGGAAAGTTCCTTTAATTTTCTAATTTTTCAATGATATGTTTCGGTATGGATAATCAATATATTTGTATTGCGCTGTGACACAGAATGGTACTCTGCAGGTAAGTAATTTCTAGCATTAACTTCAGTTACCAAATAATATACTATGGGATTAGGTCAAACATTATTGACGATTATGGGATTGATCTTGATGGGGAGGTTGATCCTTTCCATCAATAGAACAACTCTGGATACGGGATTTACAAAGGACATGTCCGAATATCGTATCACGGGCACATCGTTGGGTACCTCCATGCTCGAAAAGGCAAGTAATCTTGCTTTTGATGAGCAGAGCGTCGATGCTGAGATCTTGGCTGTGAGCAGCTTTACGGCGAACGCGTCATTGGGCAAGGATGCCGGCGAGACGACAGAAGCAACATTTGATGATATTGACGACTATAATAATTATGTTTCCATCGATACTCTT
>CAIVNT010000608.1 GCA_903907305.1 uncultured Ignavibacteriota bacterium | reverse complement strand
GACCTCGCCGCGAAGGATCAGATTGTCCGCCGGTTTGTATTCGTATGTCGCAGTGACCTCAGAGAGTTTTCCTCCTCCGCTTGCCAGCGGAGAAGTGTTTCCGGCGTCGTTATACATCTCGAAGCGAAGGGCTGCTGCGGATTTTGCATCGAGTGCATATTTCGCATAGACAGCTTCACCTTTCCATGTCGCCAAACCTGCGGGCATCCGTTCTTCTCCGTAATCTGCATCCACGGCGATGGAGAGGTTGTCCGTGACTGTATGGGTGATGATCACATTCAGCACATTCCGTTTTCCGGAAATGAGCGGTTCTGATTGTTCTACCCCGCTTATACCGCAGACGGTAATGCTGGTGGAGGGTAGAACGGCATAATTGAGCATTAGGCCCAGTGTTTTGGATCGATTGATGTCCGTGTTTGTATTCCATCCGTTCAAAATACTGACAGTCGCTGTAAGATTACTGAGGACGGGATAACTCAACCGCGCACCGGTATGAAAGAAGGGAATTGCCCAACCGAACAGTATAGAGCGGGAATAGTTCCAATTATCTTTGGATTCGATCACTTCGTATCCCATGTGAGTGACGAATTTGCCGACATCCACCGTCAACCCGTCGCCGACGGGGACAACGACGGTGAGATATGCTTGCTGCACCAGGCCTGTCAATGAAAGACCGGGGACTGTTCCGGTTCCGAGATCGACCCGGAATCCTACTGGTTCAGCTTTTTTCTGGAATGCGATCTCTCCCAAGGCAAGATTGAATTCATTGTCTACCGGCTCAAAGACGCGGATCTTGTTTATACCGGTGACCGGGCTTGCCAGGTTCTTCACATAGTATGCGTCAAAGAATCCGCTGTATGTGATGGGCGAAGCTGCTGCCGGTTCCTGAGACATGAGCAGTGAAGGCCTGAGAGCGAATATCAGCAGGCCGAAGATGATGAAAGAACGTATTGAATGTTTCATGGAAGAACCTCCTATGATTAGTAAAGTTGAAAATGTCCTCTGATCACTCAATTAACGCCACGGGAGTTCTTTTGTGAAGAAAAGCCGGATTGAGCAGAAAACCGCCGCAAGGGTCAATTGACGGTTTTTAAAGGTTATGTTGTCTATTTGCCAATTATCATTAATTAGTAAGGTATATATTTATTTAACCTTAATAATTAAGTTTTATTACTTATAAAGATAAAAAATTAAACCCCGTTGTCAAGGGCTTTCTCGAAAATACTTTCAAAAAATCTATGCGTTGCTTTTTGATGACGGATGCACTACATTTTTGAAATTCTGGTTCAACAACAAGGAGTACTGACTATGCTGCTGCATCATCGATTCATCGAAACGGCAAAACAATTCGGGGATAAAATGTATATCATCGACCGGACGACGAACCGGCGGATCCCATATTCCAAAGCGTTGATCGCCGCGCTGATGTTATCCGAAAAAATGCAACAGTTCGACAAAGGTTTCATCGGGATCATGGTGCCGACCTCTGCCGGCTGCATCCTCGCATCGATCGGTGCGCTGATGAGCGGAAGAGTACCGGTGATGATCAATTATTCCACGATGGCTGCGCAGAACTGTGAGTTTGCACAGAAGAAGCTTGCGTTCAAAACGATCATCACGTCAAAAGCGCTAGTAGAAAAGATCCAGTGTCCCATCGTGCCCGGAATGGTCTTTTTGGAAGACATCATGGCAAGCATTACGATTATGGACAAGCTTCATGGAGCGGTCCGCTCGAAACTTCCTGTCTCTATCATCAAAAAATCGGTAGCGCAGGGAACAGATGATGATAACCTGGTGATCCTCTTTACCAGCGGCAGCGAAAAAGAACCGAAGGCTGTACAGCTTTCCCATAAAAATATTGCGGCGAACCTGACCAGTCTCGAGCAGGTGCTGGATGTCAGTGAGAAGGATGTGATGCTCGGAAATCTTCCGATGTTCCATTCGTTCGGACAGACGGCTCATTTGTGGCTCCCTATCTGGTGCGGAATGACGGTGGTGACGTACGCGAATCCTTTGGACTTCAAGGGTGTAAACGATGCCGTCCGCGAAGAGAAAGTGACGATCTTTGCCGGCACGCCGAGTTTCTTCTTCGGCTATCTGAGTAAATCGAATCCCGGTGATTATGATTCATGCCGTATCATTCTTTCCGGTGCGGATAGGTGTCCCGATGCACTGCGAAAAGCATTCATTGAAAAACATAATAAGGTCATTCTGGAAGCATACGGATGCACCGAGACCGCACCCGGTCTTGCATTGAACTCACCCACGCACAACAGACCCGGCAGTGTGGGCAGAATGCTCCCCGGAGTTTCCGTCCGGATCGAAAATCATGAAACAGGAGAAATATGCGGAGTTCGTGAAACAGGGAAGATCCTGGTGAAGGGGGATAATATCATGAAGGGATATTTCGATGATTTCGAGAACACGTCGCTGGCATTTCGTCATGGCTGGTATGATACAGGCGACATGGGCTGGCAGGACGAAGATGGATATATCTGGCATGTGGGTCGGCTGAAACGCTTTGTAAAGATCGGCGGAGAGATGATCTCGCTGATCAAAGTGGAAGATGTGCTGGAAAAACTCCTTCCGCCGGATACGAAAGTTTGCGTTGTAGAAATTCCTGATCAGACGAAAGGGGCGAAGATCGTTGTCGCCATTACGCAGCCGATCGATGAAAGAGAGACCCTTAAGAGAATGTCCGAGCATCTGCCGAATATTGCACTGCCGAAACAGTTCGTGGTGATCCCCGATCTGCCGCAGATGGGAAGCGGTAAGATCGATTTCCGGACGACCACCAAAATGGTCCGCGATCTGGTCAGCAAATAGGACCGAACCATCGTTTGAATATTTATACAAAAACTGCCGCCGGAATCCCCGGCGGTTTTTTTGTTTCTATCTGCACCGAGTACTTCGTATCTTTTATAAAGACCTTCCCGAAGGTCTCCCGAGATGTTCTGTCCCGCCCGGGCTTTGCTCAACATGACAGCCTCTACGTTCCTTAAAGGAATAGAAGGCAAAAACATTCATATCAATATTGCCAAAATGAAAAACACTCTTCTTCTCTTTGTCCTTCTGCCGTTCTTTTTGATTGCGGAAGAGGGAATGTATCCGCTTTCCGAGATCCACAAACTGAATTTGAAAGCAAAAGGATTCAAGGTCACCGCCAAAGATATTTATAATCCCAACGGGATCAGTCTTGTGGATGCGAGTGTGAATGTTGGGGGATGCAGCGCCTCATTCATATCGGCTGAGGGACTCATCATTACTAACCACCACTGTGTGTTTGGAGCGGTGCAACAGGCAAGCACTGTCCAGAATGATTATGTGACGAACGGTTTCATTGCGCAGTCACGCGAACAGGAAATTCCGGCGAAGGGATTGACAGCGCGGATCATCGATTCCTACCGCGATGTTTCAGCAGAGGTACTGGCCGGAATCAGCGATACGACCGATCCTGTTGAGAGGACGAAGATCATCGAGAAGAATTCCAAAACGCTGGTTGCTGCAGCGGAGAAACTGCAGAACGGTGTTTCGGCGAATGTGGCGGAAATGTTCGCAGGAAAAACGTATGTCCTGTTCATCAATAGAACGATCAAAGATATCCGTCTCGTCTATGTTCCGCCCCGTTCCGTTGGAGAGTTCGGCGGCGAGGATGATAATTGGGTCTGGCCGAGACATACGGGAGATTTCTCATTCATCCGAGCGTATGTCGGTCCGGACGGGAATCCTGCCGAGTATTCCGTTTCCAACAAACCATTCACACCCAAGAATCATTTTGTGGTGAATCCGAACGGTGTGGATGAGAACGATCTCGTCTTCATTCTCGGATATCCGGGAAGGACATATCGGCATCAGACTTCGTACTATCTTGAGTTCGAACGGGATATCCGATTGCCGTTCGTGCAGAAAAGGAATGCGTGGATGATCGCGCAGATGGAAGCGGCCGGGAAGAACGATCCTGCAGTCGCTCTTGCGTTGACGGCGCGGATCAAGTCCTTAGCGAATGTGGAAAAGAACTACCGCGGCAAAATGAAAGGACTCGCGAATCTTCCGATCGTCCAGAATAAACAAAAAGAAGAGGAAGCGTTGACGGCGTTCATCAACGCATCGCCGGAGAGGGCGAAAAAATACGGCGACGTTCTTGCCGGTATCAGATCGGTCTATGATGAACTAAGGAGCGATGCGCAGCGGGCGAATGTGCTGACGAATATCATCGGAAGTTCATCGCTGCTTTCGATCGGAAATACGCTCATCAAACTGGCGGAAGAGCGGCAGAAACCGGACGCGGAACGCGGATCCCCGTATATGGAAAAGAATCTCAATGCACTCAAAGTGAGTTTTCTCGCATCGCTGCGGAGCCTGAACCTCGGAATTGACAAACTATTCCTTTCCGAGATCCTGAATGATGCCGTGAAACTCCCCCCGGATCAAACGATTGGTTCCGCATCTTCGGTGAAGGATCCGCAGAAATTCGTCGATTCACTTTTTGCCAAAACGAAACTTTCGGACGCCGGATTCATCGAACAGGTGTTCACAATGACACCGGAACAATTGAAAGAAGCGAACGATCCTTTGATAGAGTTTGCACGCGCACTCTCCCCCGAGATCGAGATGCAGAATGTGCTGAACCGAAAACGGAACGGTGAACTGAACCGTCTCTCCGGAAAACTGGTGGATGTAAAACAGGAATGGAAAAAGACAGAATTCATTCCCGATGCTAATTCCACACTTCGGATGACGTACGGACATATCCGTGGTTATCAGCCGGCGGATGCGACATATTATTCTCCCATCACTACACTCAAAGGAGTGATCGAGAAAACGTCCGACCGACCCGAATACAATACTCCGCAGAAGATCCGCGAACTGGCTGCAAAAAAAGACTACGGACGATATAAACATAAAAAACTGAACGATGTTCCCGTTGCGATATTGTACGATATGGACACCACCGGCGGCAACAGCGGGAGTCCTGTTCTGAACGCAAAAGGAGAACTGATAGGGGTGAACTTCGACCGGACATTCGAAGCGACGATCAACGATTTTGCGTGGGATGAGAGTTACAGCCGTTCCATTGCCGTGGACATCCGTTACGTCCTGTGGAATGTGGAGAAGGTGGGAGAAGCAGGATTTCTTTTGAAAGAGATGGGTATTAAATGATTAAAAGATAATAATAATACGAAATTGCAGGATTACATGGATTTCAAGATTGAGCAGGAGGCCGGGAGAGATTCCGGCCTTTTCATTTTAGAAGAATCTAATCGAGTAAAACATGATTGTTTATGGAGAATATACATTGAAGCGGGGGATAAATGGCGTTAAAACATTGATATTCAATCACTTGTTGGGTATATTCATTCACTAAACAGGAAAATTGAACCAATAACATGACCATCGGCGCAGATAAAGATTCCCAGAAAAAAATGATCGGAGAGCTGTTAAAAGCGGCGGACCGTCATATTAAATCTGCGGAATGGAACAAAGCACTCGACGAGGTAGGGAAAGCCCTTACGATTGAGCCGAATAACATGTACGCGATGGCGTATAAGGACAGGATCAATGTTTCGCTGGCGGAAGAGAAGAAGAAAGCGGAAGATGAGAAAGTGAAAAAGCTTTCCGAAGAGAGGAAATCCTCCGAAAAACCGG
>CAIVNT010000607.1 GCA_903907305.1 uncultured Ignavibacteriota bacterium | reverse complement strand
TATCAAACAACAAAAAAAATATCCAATAAAACGAAACAGTCCTGAAGTTGAATGGAATGTAATAGAAAGAGCTGCTGCAAGACAATATGATGAGTGGGCAAGACTGTATGAAGGAGTAAATGCCAAGACTAACTTCTTGCCGGACTCAATTTATCTATGAAGATGCGAAATAATCTAAATCAAAAATCTACGTAAGTTCATAGAACGACGGAAGACACAGATTCCGACGCTCTAACCAGCTGAGCTACCCCGCCAAACTATTTTTTACTCTTAGCGCAATAGCGAAGTCCCTTTGGGACTGAGCTACCCCGCCTTGAATCTAAATTTCTATATTATATTTGAACCGACGAAATGCACAAAATGATTCCGACTTGGCCGCCATGTTATTTGTCGGCCGCTCTAACTGCGAAATCGGCCCACAAACGCTTTTTGTGATCGGAAGCCGATTTCAGCATTCCGCCGTTTTATGGCGGAACAGCTGAGCTACCCCACCAAAACTATTTTTTTTACACTTGCATCAAAAGCGAAGTCCCTTTGGGACTGCCTGCCCCGATGCTTTTTATCGGGGGGCTACCCCGCCAAACATAGAAAAGGGCGGTTTAACCCACCTTTCAATACACTAAAATAGCAAAATTAGAGAAAAAATCCAAACCAAAATATTACCTTAGAATTCCTTACAACTATACTGCAAGCAAGATCTTTTTTACAATGATTTAATGCTCTCATCACGGTGTATCATGTTCCATCAGTAGGAAAGAGGTGTTGTTCCTGGAGTATTCTATTCAACGAAAGGATTTTTTTGAAAATACCCGATTGACCCTTACCGCGCAAATGATACTCCGCAAATATCCATTCCAATGATTTTTCAGTTGTTAATGGTAAAAAAAATTATAACATTCCCACGGTTAATCATGATCACACATTGATTTGTGGATGATTGTATGGAACGTCGGAATGGGATTTACCAACGGATGACAATGTTTTTCACTTCACCGGTCTTCCATGACGATGAAGTGAAAACGAGGCTTTCGCGTGTTCTTTTTTACACTTCACTTGTATCACTCTCCGCGAGTATCCTTCTACATGTGACACTCTTCCTCGGTCCGGACACATCGTGGTCGACCGCACTTGCATCGTATATCCGGATTATAGGCGGGTTACTTATCATCATCCTTGTCCGACGGGGAATTGTCGATATATCGGCGTACGTATTTGTCGGGGCAACGTGGCTTTCTTTTGCCATCTCCACCCCGTTGAACGGCGGAGTATATTCATTCGGATTTCGCTCCGGATTCTTGTTATTAATATTCATCACTTCATTGTTGATCGGTTTCCGTGCTGCCGCGATCGTTACATTTCTTTCCATTCTCTACGGATTATTTCTCGCCCAGTATTTCCCTTCAACGGAATTTTTAAAGATAGAATTCTACCGCCATCCGTTCCGTGCATGGATGATCAATTCATCATTGTTTATCATTGCCATTGTTTTTATCCGATATTCGATGTTCACTATTCGCGAATCTCTTCAGCGGGCACGAAGCGAATGGAAGGAACGGGTCAAAACCGAAAAATCCTTCCATGAAAGTGAGCAGAGTTACCGTGAAATATTCAATGCGACGAACGAAGCGATCTTTATTGTTGATCCGCGCAGGAATAGCCTCGTAGACGCAAATGATTCGGCAATACGGATGTTTGGATACTCATCGAAGGAAGAGATCCTATCGCGAAGCTTTGCTGACTTGAGTAAAAACAGCGGTGAGTTCACCGCCGAACATGCAGTCGAATTGTTGTCGAAGAGCATCTCTGGAACGCCGCAGGTGTTCGAATGGCATGCACGGAAAAAGGAGGGCAAACTCTTTTGGACGGAGATATCACTAAGGAGTTCTCAGATCGGCGGAGCAACAATGATCCTTGCGGTGATCCGCGACAACACCGAAAAACGGAAAGTGGAGACTGCGCTGCGTGAGAATGAGCACCGGTTGAAGCTGCTCTCCGAATCGGCATTCGAAGGGATCGTCATCACCTCCGCCGGCGTTGTTGTTGAAACGAACGACCAAGTGCTGAAGATGCTGGAGTGTTCGAGGGACGAGCTTATCGGAAGAATGGTCGATTCATTTGTCGCTCCGCAATCGAAGGATTTTGTCGCTTCAATGATCAAGTCGGAAAGCGAGGAACCGTATGAACATGTTGCGGTAACGAAGTCCGGAACGGAATTATGGGTGGAGGTCCGCGGAAAGAGATCAACATTAGAAGGAAGAAGTGTACGGATCACCGTCATTCGGAATATCGACATACAGAAGAAACAATCATTCAAGATCGAGCATGCCAGCCGTCAGTTGAGGAACATCATCCGTTCCGCATCACGCTCTGCATTCATTACCACCAATCTGGACGGTGTCATTACCGCATTCAATCCTGGTGCGGAATTGATGCTGGGATATTCTGTGGATGATGTTGTCGCCGTTCAGACTCCAGTGCTGTTCCATCTGGAATCGGAAGTGAGAATGAGGAGCGATGAACTGAGCCGTCGCTATGGGTATTCAGTGACGGGATTCGAAGTATTTATTCATAATGCGAGGAATGGCTTCCATGAAGAGCGGGAGTGGACGTATGTCCGTAAGGACGGCTCACATCTGATCGTCTCCCTTGTTATTACACCGATGTATGATGATGAGGGAATACTCCATGGATTCCTCGGTGTTGCACGGGATATTTCCGATTATAAAACGGTGGAAGGTGCGTTGAAGATCAGTGAGGAACGGTTCTCAACTGCATTCAATAATGCACCGCTGCTGATGACCATCAGTACATATGACGAAGGACGGTTCATTGAAGTGAATAATCGTTGTTTCGAATATTCCGGTTATCATCCGCAGGAGGTCGTTGGTAAGACTGCCATCGAGATCGGGTGGATCACTGTAGAAGACCGGGATCAGATCATTTCACTGCTCAACACCATCGGCCACATCGTAGACATGGAGCTCGATCTTCGCCGGAAGGACGGCAAAAGGACCCATCGTTTATATAATTGTGAGATCATCACGATCAACGGCAAAAAATGTCTGTTGTCTATTTCTTTGAACATTACCGACCGTAAGGCGGCCGAATTGATGCTCAGTGAAAAGGAGGAGAAATATAAGCGATTGTTCGAGACCGCCGGCGATGCGATCCTGATCATGAATGAAGAGGAATTTGTCGACTGTAATGTGAAATCGCTTGAACTCTTCCGCTGCCGCCGCGACCAGCTGATCGGGCGGCGTCCTTATGAATATTCCCCTCTGGTGCAGCCGGGAGGTGTTTCATCGAAAGAACTGGCTGTTCAGAAGATCCGTGCAGCATTGAACGGACAGCCGCAGAATTTCGAATGGCAGCACCTGCGTGCGGATGGGACCATCTTCGATGCTGAAGTGACCCTGAATAAGATCTATCTTTCTCCCGGAATGCAGATCCAGGCCATCATCCGGGATGTGTCGGTCCGGAAAAAATCGGAAGAACAGATCCGTCTGCTCGCCCATGCCATGATGAGCGCACGGGAAAGTATCTGTATCATCGATCTTGATGATTCGGTATTGTATGTGAATAATGAATTTACCAGGACCTACGGATACACTGAACAGGAATTGATCGGAAAGGACGTTACGCGCATCCGGTCCCCGTTCAATACCGTTCGAGGGACCGAGATGATCCGGAAGAATAATTATTCCGAAGCGTGGCATGGAGAAGTGATGCATCGGAAGAAGGACGGTACCGATTTTCCAGTGCATGTCTCCATCTCCGCGGTCCGCGGTCCGGATGGGAATCCTGAGGCTCTGATCGGGGTCATCACGGACATGACGGAACAAAAGCAAAACGAGGAACAAAAAAGGAAATTGGAAGACCAGCTCATGCATGCGCAAAAGATGGAATCATTCGGCAGACTTGCCGGAGGGATCGCGCACGATTTCAATAATATGCTGACTCCGATCCTCGGTTTCGGTGAACTGCTCAAGAAGTCATTTCCGGAATCTGACCCCCGCGTGAACAAACTTCAGCAGATCATTCATGCAGCGGAAAGTTCGAAGAACCTGGTGGCCAAACTCCTTGCGTTTGCCCGTAAACAAAATCTCGAAATGAAACGGATCGAGATCAATGCGATCATAGCTGAATTCCAAAAAATCCTCAGCCGGACACTTCGGGAAGACATCATGGTCACGACACAGCTGCATGAGCAACCATTGGTGATCGAAGGAGATGCCGGTCAGATCGAGCAGATCATTCTGAATCTCGCGGTGAATGCAATGGACGCGATGCCGCACGGCGGCGCACTGAAGATCGCCACGGACAAATGTGTTATCTCCGATACGATGCTGTTGAATGGCAGTAATGAATCCGTCTCCCGCGGTGAGTATATCACCTTGTCGGTCACCGATTCCGGTTCGGGAATATCTCAGGATGTTCTCAACAAGATCTTTGATCCGTTCTTCACAACAAAGGAGAAAGGGAAAGGGACCGGTCTTGGTCTTTCGACGGTCTATGGTATCGTCAAACAGCACCGCGGGTACATCCTGGTCGATAGCAGGCCGGGGAACGGCACCGTGTTCACGATCTATTTCCCGCGATTTGAAGGAGTGATCGTTCCGCAGAACAGTGAACTAAAAAAACATGAACGGATACATCATCGGAAGAGGACATATCTGGTAGTTGAAGATCAGGAACAGATCCTTGAATTGATCCAGGAAGTGCTGACGGACGAAGGGTATACCGTCTATACGGCATCGTCGGTATCGGAAGCAAAGACAAAATTCGATTCTGAAAAAAACAATATCGATGCACTCATTACCGACATCATTCTGCCGGACGGGAACGGCCGTCGGTTATTCGAAATGCTCGCGAAGGAAAAAGCGAGCATCAAAGTTTTGTTCATGTCAAGTTATACAGAAGATTCATTGTCCGATAAGGATTATCTGCTTGACAATGCCCTGTTCATTCCAAAACCATTCGAACTTTCCGTCTTTCTCGACACCGTCCGTCAATTGGATGAATCCTGACAGCGGTCACCGACGGCTGTGCTGTTCATAGAGATCCATTAACGATTTAGAGGAATACGGTTTTTTCATGAATCCGTCGACGATCATTTCGGAATAATGCTCAATAGATTCCGAAGGAAGACCGGACGTTAATATCACCGCAACTCCTTTATTGATCTCACGGATCCGGTATACGGTCTCCTTGCAGGATGAACCGGGGATGTGTACATCCAGCATGATCAATGCAACCTCGTGCTGATGTTCCTGAAGGAAGGAGAGTCCCTTGGCTGCGGATGTTGCCGTATGCACGGCGATCCCTTCCGATTCGAAAATATCCTTGATCAGTTCCAAATTCATCTCTTCATCGTCGATGAAGATGATGCTTTTCTTGTTCTCCGGTGATACAATGTTCGCAGACTGTTCATGTTCAGAATGATACGCGGGAAGCGCGATCAAAATATTCGTCCCTGTACCGACCGTGCTCTCTACGACAATTCCACCGCGATGTCCTTGAACGATCCCCAATACTGCTGAAAGTCCGAGCCCCCGGCCGGTGAATTTTGTCGTAAAAAATGGATCGAATATCTTCTCTACCACCTTTATGTCCATCCCTGAACCATGGTCTTCTATCTCGAGTACGACATATTCACCCGGTATCAATGATGTTTTTGGGATGAGAGACCATTCCTGCATCGTTGCCTGATCCGGAGTTCGCATGGAAGTGCGGATGGTGATCTCCGGAGCGCTTCCGGTGTCCGCCTCGATGGCATTTGCTGCCAGATTGACAATCAGCTGTTTCATCTGCCGGATATCGGCACGCACCGGGAGGAGATCCTCGGATAATTCGGTCGAAAGATGGACCATTTTGGAGGTGGTCATTGTCAAATACGTCAGGTTCTCCCTGATGATG
>CAIVNT010000606.1 GCA_903907305.1 uncultured Ignavibacteriota bacterium | reverse complement strand
CCGTGTCATCCGCGTTCTATCCTGCGCATAAAAAAATGGTCCGGACAAGTGTCCGGACCTACATTGTTCTTCGTGTTCTATTTGAACAATTGTGCAGCAGGTCACATAATGGCCTAACTAGATATATGTTTAGTTGTAATCCCGTCCCGTTCCTCCTATTTTCATACCATTAAGTCCGATAATTAAACTCCCATTCCAACATTATAAGGCGTTCCATGAAAAAAACGGCACTACTGTTCTCCCTGTTCTTCGCTGCGGTCTCATTATTTGCGCAGCCTGTGCAGACCTCTAATCCGATCATCTTTGTCACTCAGGTTCCGGTGGCCGGATTCAATTCCGTCACGCAGACCTTCAGCAATCACAATCCATGGATCACGAATGCGCCGCGCGGCGGCGATCTGATGATACGGTACGGTGATGGCACCCTCCGCAATCTGACACGCGAAGCCGGATACGGCGACACGGCGGTGATGCAGGGGGCAAAATCCATTGCGGTGCGACAGCCGACCGTTCATTGGAGCGGGACAAAGGCGCTTTTCAGTATGGTGATTGGAGCACCGACGAAGATCTGGGAGATCCCGGTGCAGTATTGGCAGATCTATGAAGTGACCGGATTGGGCAAGGGAGAGAACGCCGTCATCACAAAGATCGCGAACCAGCCTTCCAACTATAACAATATCTCGCCCATCTACGGAAGCGACGGTCGGATCATCTTCACATCCGATATGCCGTTCAATAAACAGGCGCATCTCTATCCGCAGCTGGATGAGTACGAAAATGCTCGAGTGGTCTCTGGACTGTGGAGCCTTGATCCGGTCAGCGGTGAGGTGAAACTGCTGCAGCATTCTCCGAGCGGTTCGTTCTATCCCATCATCGATTCGTACGGACGGATCATCTACACGCGGTGGGACCATCTGCAGCGCGATCAACAAGCGGATTCGGACCGGAAGTACGGAAAGGTGTACGGAACATTCAACTGGTCCAGCGAAGCGGCGAACGCAACGGCGGTCGATACTTCAGCGGAGGTTTACCCCGAACCGAGGGACAAGACCGATCCCCAGTATGATTCGACATTCGCTCTTCACACATTTAACCAATTCTTTCCGTGGGAGATCAATCAGGACGGAACGGAAGAGGAGACAGTCAACCATGTCGGCCGTCATGAATTCGGCGGATCATATACGGACGGTTCCTTCGTGAAAGACCCGAATCTGTCGTATGTGATGCGTCAATCATTCGTGAAGAATAAAGTGGCGCTGTCGGGAGACGGCGGAATGTTCCAGATGAAAGAGGATCCGAACAATCCGGGGACTTACTATGCTGCGAACGCGCGCGAGTTCTCCCGCGAAAGTGCTGGACAGATCCTGAAATTCACCGGCGGTCCTCTGGTCAATCCCGAGAACATGGAAATCACCGAGATCACTCACGCTTCCACGGCGTTCTCCGCGGAGGACGGAACGGTACCGCCCGCGAATCACAGCGGACATTACCGCAATCCTCTGCCGCTGTCGGACGGTCAGCTGATCGTCAGTCACACGAATAATAATTATGTGGACAAAGATACCGGCACAGGACAGAATCCGAAAGTGCGGTACAATTTCCGTTTGAAGACGATGAAACCGATGTTGATCAACGCGCAGAATCTGTACGTGACGGACAAATATCTGACGAACGGTATCGTCCGTTCAACGCAATATTATGACGGGAACAATTACATTGCCTCGCGGACCGACACGCTGTGGGAACTTGATGCCACAGAGGTCCGTGCCGTACCGGTCCCGCCGGTGAAGCTCGCGCCCGCATTAAACCCAATCGAAAAAGCGGTGATGGATGAAGAGGGGATCAACGAAACGCAGCTCCGCAACTGGCTTACGGCGAACAATCTTGCGCTCATCGTCAGCCGCAATGTCACCACACGTGATCGCGGCGATGTAACACAGCCGTACAATCTGAAAGTGGAGAACGGCGTGCAGTCCGTCGGTAAAACAGGAACGATGTACGACATCAAATATCTTCAGCTTTTTCAGGGTGATATGCTCCGTGGTCAGGGAGGTTCGGGAGGAGCCAAGACACCGAATCCGGGACGGAGGGTGCTAGCACAGACAATGCATGATGCAGCCGTAAAGAATCCGGTCGATCCTTCGGCACCGGCAGGAAGTGTGAAACTTGGTCTGGACGGATCGATGGCTTCGTTCGTCCCAGCACGCCGCGCTATGTCGTGGCAATTGACGAATGCGCAGGGGAAAGGGATTGTCCGCGAACGTTATTGGGTAACGTTCCAGCCGGGCGAGATCCGTACGTGCGCATCGTGTCACGGTGTGAATACGAAAGATCAGACCGGAGCCGCCGGTGCGCCGGTGAACAAACCGGAAGCGCTGAGAACGCTGCTGCAGTATTGGAAGAAGAGTGTGCTGAGTGTGCACGACGGGATGAATGTTCCTCAGAAGTTCGCATTGGAACAGAACTATCCTAATCCGTTCAATCCTTCAACGGAGATCGGATATCAGATCCCGAATGAAGGACGCGTGTCGTTGAAGATCTACGATGTGCTCGGGAAAGAAGTGGTAACCCTCGTGAACGATGTCAAGAGCACAGGAACATACAGTGTGCAGTTCGATGCTACAAAATATTCCAGCGGTATCTATTTCTATACGCTCCGTTCCGGCAATGCATTCCAAACCAAAAGGATGCTGCTGTTGAGATAATTTTCCCCATGCATAAGCAGTTCCGAAGTTTTTCGGGACTGCTGTTGAAGCTATTCGATAAACACCTTCCAGGT
>CAIVNT010000605.1 GCA_903907305.1 uncultured Ignavibacteriota bacterium | reverse complement strand
TGTCCATAAGAGAGATGCAGAACGCCCTGATCGGTAATGGGAAATGCGAGACCGAAACGGGGACTCACTTGATATTCGGGATCGGCCGGTTTTTGTCCGGCGGTCCTGTTCAGTTTGAGCTGTTCGGTAAGGACATTCGCCTTGGAATTGAAATAATCGAATCGAAGACCGATGTTGACGATGAAACTCTCATATTCCATTTTGTCCTGCGCATAGAGTGATGCCTGCTGAGGATGGATGATGATATTCGCGAAGTTAGAATTACCGAAGTAGACAGGCCGCGGAGAATAATTCGTGTTCTGATCATTTTGAATGCCGAAGTTGTCGATCCACAAACGATAGATCTTCGCCTCTGCTCCCAGCTTCACCTGGTGCCGGTTGTCGATCTGACTGACAAAATCCGATTTCGCAAGCCAGTACCGAAGTTCTCGTTGATAATGGATATCCTCCGCTCCGCCGGTAAGGAATGCTGAACCGCTCGATTGGATCTTCCTTGTGTAGATGGGAAATCTCGGATCATACGGATCCTCATATACATACGATGCTTCTTTTGTCCGGTAATATGCCGCGTTGATCTCGGAAAATGTCTGCGAACTAAAGACACTCACGTAATTGATGCTTGCCAATGTTCCTGATGAGAAACTTTGATACGCACCATCCGGATCGTATTTATAGGAGTGATTATAGTTCTTCCAATCACGCTGCTGACCGAGGAACGAGAAACGGAGTTTGTCCGCCCCGAAGGTCTGCATCGTCAGTTTTCCCTGTATGGTGGAACGATGATCGTAATTCATGGAGACGTACGCATTGTCCCCTGTTGCACCGCGGTACCATTGTGCGGGATCGTTCGAACTGAAATTCGCTGAATCACTAGGATTGAAGATCCTTCTTCCGTATAAATATCCTTCGTTAGAATACTTCCGTCCTGAGAGAAAAAAAGTCACATCTGAACCGATCACCGGTCCGCTCACTGTCGCCTGCAGATCATAGATATCCGTAGGACGGATATGAGAAAACTCATCCGTCGGTTGCTGCGGTATTGTCAGATTTCCGCGCCGCGCCGAATCGGAGTTCAAAAATTTTTGTTCCCTTCCGCTCACATAATCCCCGCCATAGACCGAAACACTGCCGTGGAATTTTTCTGTTCCGTCCTTCGTTACCTGGTTCACCACGCCGGACATTGCCTGTCCGTATTCCGCGTTGAATGTTCCGCTGATCACTTCCAGTTCTTGGATCGACTGGTTTTCCGCACTGACTCCTGCGCCGCCCGAATATGAATCGCTTACCGGGATTCCGTCTATAAGATAGAGCACTTCACCCGATCTGCCGCCGCGAAAATGTCCTTCCACTACCCCTGCCTGTAGATTCACCAATCCCGAAACATCTTCAACGGGAAACGCTTTGATCTGTTCCGCACTTACTTTGGAGGATGACGAGGTCAGATCCTTTTGAACGATCGGCCGCTGGGCAACGATCACTACTTCCTGTCCCAGTTCTACCGCTTCGTCCCGTAGGTTAAAATCAATTCTTGTTGTCAGATCCACGGAAACTTTGATCTGTGTCATTATGACCGGACTGTATCCGATAGCGGACGCACGCACGGTATAGATGCCGGGAGAGACATTCAACAGATTATAATTTCCGTCGATGTCCGTAGACGCGCCCGAACGTGTTCCCTCGATGATGATATTCACACCGGGAATCGCTTCTTTGGTCTTTGCATCGGTCACTTTGCCGGCGATCTTTCCGGTAGAACCGGCAAACAGCACGGCAGTGCCGATACAGTACAGTAGCACAGTTCTGATTATTCGTTTCATTGGTTTTATCACATCGATGGGAAAAATGATTTGGCGCAGCAGTGCTCACAATTTCGAGACTGCCGCGCCAAATTCAGGAGGTATTACTTCATGAACATCATTTTTTTCGTTGCGACAAATGCACCTGTCGACAAGCGATAGAAATAGATGCCGCTGCTGACCTGACGGCCTGTGACATCGGTTCCGTTCCAACGAGCTGTGTATGTGCCGGCGTTCTGCACACCGTCAACCACGGTGGAGATCTTCTGACCGACGATGTTGTACACTTCAAGTTTCACTGAACCGTTGTTCACCAGACTGTACACGATATTCGTGGTCGGGTTGAACGGATTCGGATAGTTCTGTTCGAGTGAGTACTGGCTCGGCAACTGTGCCGACACAACACCCGGTTGTTCACGAACACTCAACGGTGCTGTTTCAATTCCATTCACCGTGAAATCATCCCAATAGGAAGTACCAGTCCACAAAGGCCAAGTGCGAGCACGGACGGAGATCGCTTTCGCGTCTGCCGGTACGGTCACGACCCAGAAATACTGTGTCCAATCCGTGGATGCATCTTTCAAGGTGAAGCGGTAATCTGCTCCGCCGATCTCATTCCAACCGCCGCGGTCTGCGAACAGTTTTGAATGGAATGTCGCCGTGAAGCCTAACTGGCTCGACGCGTTGAAGACTGAATCTTTCTTGATGTCACTGGTCCTTACCCATGCGCTGACGACATAACTCTTGCCGCCGACCACAGGAACTGTTTCCGTGAACCAGACAAGTTCGCCTGTTGCGCGGCCAACCGGTGCTGCGATCTTCAGGGATGATGTGCCTGAATGTGCCTGTTCCACCGTGACGCCCGAACCGGTGAAGAATGATGCTCCGTCGTTACCGCCGTTCGGTGCGATCCAATACTGCCATGCAGAATCAGCATCAACAAATCCATTCCAGTTCTGTCCTGCCCATGCTCCGCCACGGCCAACGAAAATGAAATCGTCGAACCACACTGTGCCCGTTGCATTGGCTCCTGCTTCCGCAGAGATCAACACTTTGTATGCATCTTTCGGCAGGATCACCGAAGCCACTGCGTTCGTGTCTGCATACCAATCTTTTGTTGCGACGGACTGGTCAACATCCAATGCTACCGGTGCGCCGATGATCACGCTGTTGGTATCATAGAATGCAAACTTTACCTGCCACTTTGCATCGGCGTTCGCCGGTGCCGTGTTCACGCCGCTGGTCTTTACAAATGCGCCGATCTTGATATCAACACCTTTGCTCACATTATCCACCCAATACCGTACGTTGTTCGATGATACCCAGCGTGCGCTTCCGGTGGTTGCTGCTTTCACGATCTTCAATGACCGTGTCCCGCTGTGCTTCTGATCCTCGGCCCATGTCAATGTTGCGCCGCTTGCCCCGGCTTCTGCCGTATACAACGACGGCTTGCCGCTCTCAAATCCACCGTTCTTCAAAAGATTGGTGGTTTGTGCGAATCCGATCACAGAAAGAACACATACTGCGATCATGCTTCGCCAAAAATTTCTGTTCATAACCATAAAGACTCCTTTGTTAGTGTGCTACACCTGTTATTTATTTTGCCGAAAACAGTGAGAAATTCTATCCGCGGTGTACCTCCTCTCGATAGGACCGTTCTTAATTCTTTATTTGACAGGAATGACTTCTTTTGACGATAGAACTTTTGTGGAATCACGCAGGACAAGATCCACGCCCACGAATGTTTTCATGGTCACATTGTCGATCTTCTGGATCTTCTCCACCAGCCGTTTTACGGCGATCGCTCCCATCTCTTCTTTGGGAACATGCACGGTGGTCAATTTTGGGGAAACATGTTCAGCAGCATCGACATTGTCGAAACCGATCACGGAAACATCCTTCGGCACCATATAGCCGGATGATTTTAGAAATCGAATCGCACCGATGGCCATCGCATCGTTTGCGGCGATGATAGCGGTCGGCTTCTTACCTGAAATCTCCATGACCTTCTTTGCAGCGACAAAACCGTTCTCGATCGCCGTATCCGTTTGATCGATCGAGATCAGATCCTGACGCACTTCGATCCCCTTTTCCGAGAGAGTCTGTTTATATGCGGTAAAACGTGACTTGATACTGGGATGTTTGATGTCACCGCCGATAAAACCGATCTCGCGGTGACCGGACTTGGTGAGATAATCGACCGCTTTATGGATCCCTTCCGCATTATCAATCAGCACCGATGAGACCCCTTGACGGGAGACTTCAAAATCGATCAGCACCAGAGGAAGGTTTCTGTTCTGCACTTCTTCGATCCATGATTGATGGATCTTCCCGGCAATGATCACTCCGTCCACATTCTCTTCAAGCAGAAACCTTGGGATCTCTTCGTTCTCCGTCCTTGTCGGAGCAACCGTGGTCAAAAGGACGTAGTAGCGGTGTTTGCGCGCTTCAAATTCCGTCCCAAGAAAGATCTTAGTATAGAAGGGCTCGGCCTGGGAAAAATGATTTTCTGTGAGGATAAATCCAATATTACCGGACGTTTTTGAGGCTAGTCCTCTTGCGTTGCGTCGAGGATAGAAATTCAGTTCTTTGATAGCATTGGTGACTTTTTCGCGGACTTCAGCGGAGACATAAGGAAGGTTATTAACAACTAAGGAGACTGTGGAGATCGATACTCCCGCTTTTTTGGCGACTTCTTTGATCGTTGTTTTTTTATTTTTCATACTAAAAACGTTTTTATTAATTTATATCAATTATTTGTCAAAAACAGCCTATTTTATAATAATACAGCAATATTATCGAAACGTTTCGATAAATTAGCATTAGAAAGTTCTAAAGTCAAGTACTAACTATGGATTCTAATATTACACCAAACTGCACGGTTAGATGTTCCAAATAGAGATGGGGAACCAAGGTATTGAACGTCTCTCCCGTGGGATGAAGGGTCATTTTCACCGGAAATGAATTTCAACCATCGAATAGCGATATTCTGTAAACAAACGGTTCCCTTACGATGATTCTGATCCGGAAAAGATCCTTCAGCATTGGCGGGGAAAAACAAAAAAACCCACAGATCTCTCCGTAGGTTTTTTGCGCTTTACTTCATGGCTGGCTTTTGGATCAGTATCCCGAAACCTTCAATGCCGTCAGGTTAGCAACTGTTCATGCTGAGCAAGTGTCGCAATCCATAATATCATCCTTCGGTGCGTCCCGATTAAACAACAAATCGGGACTTTCTCTCTACGAGCCGTAGGCAGGATGAACAATAATTGCGACACG
>CAIVNT010000604.1 GCA_903907305.1 uncultured Ignavibacteriota bacterium | reverse complement strand
TCATTTGAAAGGGACCTCCGTTCTCCGGGGAAGCTTAAATCATTTGCGAGAAAATTCAAAGAGGCGAAAGATCTTCGCGATGCAATACCGAAGAATTCGAAGGGATTCCTTCATCCACTGTATGAAGTAACCGTTTCGGTCAACGACAGGCCCGGAGTTTTATCATCCATGACGACTGCTCTGTTCCGGGCGAACGTCAGCATTAAGGATATTGAACTGCTGAAGATCCGTGACGGACGGGGCGGGACATTCCGGCTTTCGTTTGAAACGAAAGAAGAAGCCGATACGGCGGTGAAGGTCCTTCAAAAGAAAAAGTTCAAGACATTATAGCATAATATTTTTGTGCCGCCACTCTACATTCAAGACCACTATGACGTTCTCTGAGCCCACAGAATACCCACTCCGACAGCCTTCGCGTTTCGTTAACACTATTGCGGTCGTTTCGATATTTGTTTCTTGTTATCAGATCTATGATGCAATATCCAATATCATCTTTATGGATTCTTTGTCCGGGACAGATGCGCTTCCTGTCGCGGATGAACTGATCAGGTCGCTCTCGCCGTCACCGGCAGCGAATTATTTTGAGATTCTTCTTTCGATGCTGATCATTCTCAGTTCTGTGGCACTGTTCAAGCGATTTGACTGGGGAAGAAAGCTGTATCTCTGGTGCTTGGCAACGACATCAGTATGGACTGTGATCTCGAGTATCCGGACATATTCTTCCGTTTCGGAATATCTGAATTTGCCGGGTGTTGCCGGTACCTCTGCGGCACTCATCCTTTTTACTGCCATGATGACGCTCGGGATCAATGCATACCTGGCGCGGAAACTGACCCGGGAAGAGATCAGAGGCGAATTTCGCTAGAGAGAATTTTAAAAATAGAAATCCCCGGAGTTACGTCGGCGTATGCCGATACACTGCCGGGGATTTTTATTTACTCTTTGGACGAACTGCCCGAAGACGGAGTTGGTTTTGATTCCGCTTTAGGTGTTGCCGGCGAGACCGCCGAAGATCCTTTTCCTGATGATGCGTTCTTATAATCCGTCAGATAGAATCCTGAACCTTTGAAGACCATACCGCCTCCGCCGCCGATCAGGCGGATGAGTGTTTCCTTCCCGCATTTGGGGCAAAGGACAAGCGCCGCTTCTTTCATAGACTGCAGCTCTTCGAACGTGTGAGCGCAGTTGGAACATTTATAATCGTACGTCGGCATAGGGTATTTTCAAATTGCTGAATCGATACATTGTGAAATTGTTTCGGTTCAGCATAAAAAAGCATTGAACAACTAATGGATTACTATTTCAGTTTTGCGAGTGCATCCTTCATCCGTGATGCGGCTTTTTCCAAATCCTGCATGGAGCAAGCGTATGAGAGTCGGATGTTATTGTTGGTACCAAAGCCGCTGCCGGGAACGGTGACGACCTGTGCTTCTTTGATAAGATACTGTGCCATATCATCACTATTCTTCACTTTGGTGCCGTTGTAACTCTTTCCAAAGAAAGAACTTACATTCGGGAAGAGGTAGAAGG
>CAIVNT010000603.1 GCA_903907305.1 uncultured Ignavibacteriota bacterium | reverse complement strand
TTCCTCGTTCAGCGGATCGAGCACCATCACGAATGCAAGTTGGCTGAGCGTCTCTTCCACACGTCCTTCCGCAAAGAGAGTGCGGGCGATCTGCAGATATTCGCGGATCTTCTGCGAACGCGCCTGTTTGTGTGCTTCTTCTTTCTGCCGTGCATCACGGATCTTCTGTTCCTGCCGCTGTACCTGCCACTGCGCGAACAGTTTTTCCCGCCGCTTGTTCTCTTCCATCTGCTTCACGCGGTTAAGTGATTCCTGCTGCTTGTTGAATCCTTCCTGCGCAGCTTTGATCTCTTCTTCTACTTGAAGGATACGCTCATCGGTCGGATCGAGCATGAATGCACGTGCCACTTCATTGAGCGAATCGTGGAAATCATTCTTCATCTGCAGAGCTCGGGCGCGCTGAAGATAATCCACGATCCTCTTGGCAATACCGCGGATGCGCATCTGTTCATCGAACTTCTGTTCCTCTTCCTGCTTCCGCTGAAATGCAAAAACTTCCTTTTGTTTGTAGGCGGAGACAGCACTGCGCTTCACTTCCTTGATTGCAAGATCGAGGATCTTTTCCAGTGTCGGCATCAGCTGCTGGATCACCATCTCTTTGGAACCGATGTCCGACACCGTCTCATTCGTCTGTTTCAACAGGACGGAACGGACATACTCTTCATACGCACGGGCATACATGATCGTGGGATTCTTCTCTCGCGCGCGCAGGATCTCATCCAACGCGGACTGAATATTCCCCTGACGGATGAACTTATCGGCATTCTTAAGAAATGCGATCACTTCCGTGAGATGTTCGGCACCGATTATTTTTTGAGAGATATTCTGCATCAATGAACGAATCGATTAGAGGATTGACGTATCCGGATGATGAGCGGACGCATTCAAACAACAAACCCCGCGTGGGGCGGCGGGGCGTGTGTGTGCTGCTTCATCGCGTGCGTAGAACTATTTGATGTGCAGCAGTGATCATTTTTTATTCTTGTTCAGCAGCGCCTGTGCCGCGCGGAGTCTCAGCCGCAATGTGCTTTCTTCGTTCTTCACGAATTTTTCCGGCGCGATCTCTTCCGCCATTTTCAGCACATTCCTGTGCGGAGTTGCTTTGAAGGCCTTGCTCCGTTCAATGGCTTTTTCCAGTGTGAGAGAGATCTGATCCTCCGGCATCGGTTTCACCAGATACCGGAACACGTTCAGCTCGTTGATGGAGCGGATCGCCAATTGAGCATCCTTCACTTCTGTGAGGATAACGGATACCGTGTTCGGGTATTCGCGGCGGACCGTATCCAAAAAGCTGACGCCGTCCACATCGCCGAAGTTGATATTGCTGACGATGACCGAGACCGGCTTCTTTGCCATTTCCTGGAATGCGGCATCAACAGAATTTACCGCAACAACATTGAATGCGCTGCCGTATTTGTCGACTAACTTGGTCGTTTCCTCTTCGCTGTAATCCACAAAGAGAACGGTCTGGCTTTCTTCTTCCACTTCGATGTGGACGCGGTGACCGGAAGCGGGATGTTCTTCGGTGACCTCATCCTCCACTTTCTGCATCTCTTCTTCCTGCAGTTTGGAAACTTTATCGTAGATCTCCACGCCGAGTTTCACCACGTAGAGCATAAACTCACCCTGCCACGGTTTGTTGATGAAGCGGAACACTTCACCGGCATTCACTGAGCCGATGATCGCGTCAAGATCGGAATATCCGGTCAGCAGCATACGCACGCTGTTCGGACTGATATCTTTCACCTGACGAAGCAGTTCATGTCCCAGCATGCCGGGCATTCGCTGATCGCTGACGATCACTTTGATGGGAACGGATTTGATGATCTCGAGTGCATCGAAACCATTCTCTGCGAGATAGACCTTATATCTGCTTTTGAACAACATATTGAGCGATGACAGGATCATCGGTTCGTCATCGACAAAAAGAATGTTCGGTTTTTCTTCGGGGGACGGTAAATTGATCTTCATAATTACTCCTTACACTTCAATAGGTTCAGTTCAACGTATGCTGTTTCGTTACGCGGTCGCCGTCTCTTTTCGAGCGGAGCGCTGCTGCACGGTCGGAATGCGGACATAGAAATCCGTTCCGCGTCCGAGTTCGCTTTCCACTTTGATCGAGCCGCCGTGTTTTTCAATGATCTTATACGAGATGGACAATCCAAGACCTGTTCCTTCACCGATCTTTTTCGTGGTGAAGAACGGTTCGAAGATCTTTCCGAGGTTCTCTTTCGGGATTCCTTTTCCGGTATCGGAGATCTTGACAACGGCCATGTCAGGATTTCCCGGTTCCTTGTATGTGCGGATGTTGATCGTTCCCTGACCTTCGATCGCCTGTGCGGCGTTCGTGAGCAGGTTCAGGATCACCTGGTTGTATTGCGCCGGATAACATTCTGCGGTCAGGTTCGGTTGGAAATCTTTCTTGACGACCGCCTTGTTCTTGATGACGTTGTTGGCGATGACGAGCGTTGCATCGAGCGCGTTGTTCAGATCCACTTTTGCAAGATCCGCTTCGTCCAACCGAGAAAATTCTCTCAAATTCCGGATCAGTTCCTGGATACGATCGGTTCCGATAAGCGCCTGGGACAACATCGTCTTACTGTCCTCAAGAACGGTGTTCTTTTCAAGTTCCGAAGAGACATTCGCCAGCTCGGTAACGGTCTCTTCCAGACCTTCTTCAACGCCGTTCACCAGCATATCGAGCAGCTTGCGGTATTTTTCCACCACTTCATTGATGGTCTGCTGGTTGCTGATCATCATTTCGATATTGTTCTTTACATAACCGAGCGGAGTATTGATCTCGTGAGCAAGGCCGGCGACCATCTGTCCGAGCGATGCCATCTTCTCTCCCTGCACAAGAGCGGTCTGTGTTTCGCGCAATTGCTTGTTGGTTGTTTCCATCGTAATCCTGTTATCTTCCAGTTCCTTGTTTCGGGAAAGAAGACTGAGTGCGATGGCGTTGAAGGATCGTCCCACGCGTCCCAACTCATCCTTTGTTTCTACCTCGACCACCTCCGTGATCTTTCCTTCATTCAACTGCGTCGCCACACCTTCGAGCGTACGCACTGTATCGATCACCGAACTGTAGAAACCTCCAAGCAGGTAACCTACAAAGATAAGAACGAGGACCGTGCCGGCGATATAGACGAGCACTTGATTCTGCAGACTCTTGATGCGGACCTCAATAAGAGTCTTCAGGATGGGGAGTTGAATGTCGAACACTTCGAGTCCCGCTTTGATCGGCCGATCGAGAACATTCAGATCAACACCGCGTGAAACACGAAGACTGTCATCCATAATTTCGGACTGGAGAAGTTCAATGTATTGATCGCTGGATGATTTCAGATCGACATATGATGGTTCGACGATCGGTGAGAC
>CAIVNT010000602.1 GCA_903907305.1 uncultured Ignavibacteriota bacterium | reverse complement strand
TCACTTCTTCAAAAAGATTGTTATGGGCGTTGAAAAAAAATGAAAGTCTTGGTCCGAAGGAATCAACATCCAATCCCGCGCTGATCGCAGAACGGACGTATTCTTTTGCATTGGCAAACGTAAAAGCGAGCTCCTGCACGGCGGTGGAACCGGCTTCACGGATGTGATATCCGCTGATGGAAATGGTATTCCACGACGGCAGATTCGTGTTGCACCACGCGAATGTATCTGTCACCAGCCGCATGGATGGCTGAGGAGGATAGATATATGTTCCACGCGCAATATATTCTTTCAGAATATCGTTCTGAATTGTTCCGGATATTTTCGTGAGATCGGAATTCTGTTTCTTCGCCAATGCCACATACATACAAAGAAGGATCGCCGCCGTTGCATTGATCGTCATGGAGGTGGTGATCTTCTGCAACTCGATCCCGTCAAAAAGAATTTCCATATCAGCAAGTGTATCGATCACTACACCGACTTTCCCCACTTCTCCTTCGCTCATGATGTGATCCGAGTCGAATCCCATCTGCGTGGGAAGATCGAATGCCACGGAAAGCCCGGTCGTTCCTTGTGACAACAGATATTTATACCGCTCGTTTGATTGCTTCGCATTTCCGAATCCCGCATACTGCCGCATCGTCCACAACCGCGAACGGTACATGGACGGATGCACTCCTCGTGTGAACGGGAATGTGCCCGGTTCGCCCAGCGGATGCGATAAACCTGCATCAGCCGGACCGTAGGACTGTTTGATCGGAATGTCTGAATCGGTCTTGAATTGCTTCGCTGACATGCGGTTGCTGTTGTTATGATTGGTGGATAACCAGTGGAATGAAAATAAGAAAGATGGGGACAAGATGAAACAGGTAAGAATGTATTTAGGCTCACTCAGAAAAATAGCGAATATCTCTCGCAAAGAGGCTAAGACGCAAAAGAAAATTGACAATTTAAAACTTTAGCAAAATACATCCACCCTGAGCGGGCTTTGCGTCTTTGCCCACCTTAGGAGGGTTTTGCAAAATATATTTTCAATGGAACGATAATACTAATCTCCGCGCCAACTAACGACATGCAGCTCTTCCCCGTCCGATTCGAAGATCACCGCTCCTTCCTCGTCCGTACGATGCACCACTATCTGATGTTGGTGAAAACGGCTGATCACTTTTTTTGAAGGATGACGAAACTTATTGAATTTTGCAACAGACACAACCACATCTCTCGGCTGAACGGCAGAGACAAACATTTCTGAACTGCTTGTCGAGGAACCGTGGTGTCCTGCTTTCAGCAGATCGGACCGAAGAAAATCTCCATACACATCAACAAGCTGCTCCTCCGCTTCGGTCTCGGCATCACCGGTGAAAAGTATCGACGTTGTCCCATACTGAAGTTTGAACACAACGGACGATTGATTCAGATCCGAATATCCATTGGATGAATCAGTATCGATGAAACGCTGCGTAGGATGAAGCACATACAATCTCGCCCCGCCATAATTCAGAATCATTCCGGCTCGAGCAGTGATCTGGACGCACTTTTGTTCCAACTGTTCATAATCCGTAAAAAGATTGGACTGCGCACGCTGATCTGCGTCAATAGTGGTGTGCACAGAAAAATTCCTCATCAGAAACGGAACTCCTCCCAAATGATCGGCATGCGGATGCGATGTGATGATCGCATCGATCTGTGAGATGCCACTGCGCCGGAGGAATGGTGCGACCGTCCTTTCTCCTGCATCCACCCCTGGTGTTTTCGGTCCTGCATCTACGACGACCGTTTCACCGGAGGGGAACTGAATAACAGCACCATCACCTTGTCCGACATCGAGGAATGTGACTTTGAGTCTTTTCACTTCATGATCGAAGAGTGACAGAAAAAGAAAACAATTCGCCGCAACAATGGAGATAAAGATCAATCTCTTTTGAATATCTCTATTACCGATATTGAACAATATTCCGATCACTGCAGAATAGAAGATCGTTTCTTTCAGACCGAACGTAGCAGTATTCACGATCGCATACGGCACCTGCTCTGCCCATTTCACGAACCAAAGTGTGATCACCGAGATAACACTGTTCACTTCACTGAAGCAGGAAGCGATCCACATTGATGCTATCCCAAGAATTGCGCCGCTGAGTCCGACCGTCACAATAATTTCCACCAGCGGAACGACGATAAGATTCGCAAACAGTGAAACAATGGATACTTTCCCGAAATAGTATGCGGTGAACGGAAGTGTCCCGATCTGTGCCGCCAGTGATACTGCAAACAACTGCCAAACAGTCGACAGTGCTTTGTATTTGTCAATCGATTCCGGAAATTTCGGAACAGCTGAATTCAACTTTGGGTAAAAATATACTATGGAAAAAACGGCTGAGAAGGAGAGTTGAAATCCTACGTCGAACAATTGTTTCGGTTCAAGAAGCAGAATGATCACTGCCGATGCTCCCAAAAGATTGTAGACATCGGTCCTTTCCTCATAGAGTTTTCCGATATACATGAGGATCACCATCAAAGTCGCCCGGACGACGGACGGTGTTGCACCGGTGAGATACATATAGTAGAGAAGAAATATGATTGCGAGGAGATATTTGGGTTTTCCCGTGAACCGGAGCAAACCGACCACGACAAAGATGATCTCAGCAACCAGCACAACGTGCGAACCCGAAACAGCGAGCACATGGATCGTCCCGGTATTCATGAATGCGTTTTTAATCTCAGCAGATAGGTCCGTTCTGTCCCCAAGCAGCAGTCCCGTTAAAAAGTTCGCCTCATCCCCCGTCATCGCGCTGCGGATGGTCTTGGAAACAAACTCCTTCGACGGGAAAATGATATACTCAAAGAATGGATTCGTCGTACGTTCAGGGGAAATCGTAACATTGGAATATCCAACGACAGTGATCGTTCCGTAGATATTATTCAATGCAAGATATTCACGGTAACTGAATTCTCCCGGATTTCTCTCTTGTCCCGGCGATTGGATGATACTCCGGAAGGACAACTGATATCCATATCCGATCGCCACCGGCACTTCCTTCATTCGTCTGTTCGGGATCACCGTAAGATATGATCTTCCTTCTGTCTGAACCGAATCGAACTCATTGCGCAGTGCAGTGATGGAAACCAGCATCGTCGTTTTTCCATTCACGAGCCGAGGCTGATCGATCACTGTGCAATAAATGTTCAGCGTATCGGATGAATCGAGATAGTGTGTAATGTGGTCACTGCTATGGAACTGTTCGTTGATGGAATACGAAGCAGCCGAAGCAAAGAATAACAGAGGCAGTATGAAATACGATGTGGATGATTCTCTTCCGCGTGTTTTTCGATCTATCGTAAGGGAAAGAACCCATGCAACAAGACACAACAGTGCAACTGACGCAGATATTTTCCAATCAAAGGGAAAGAACCGCGCACAACAGATACCAAGAATGATGACCGATGCTGCACGGAGTGCAGGACGTCCGTTCATAACTTCAATGTGATTGGAAGTATGAGAGTACCGCAGGAGTTACGTGTGTGAGATTTTTTATGCGCGAGGATAACTGTAGGTGACGTTTGCCGATCACGACCAGCGGAACCGGGTTCATTGTATGTGTCTTGACCGAAAGATCTTCGATGTTGCCGTGATCGCTGATCATCAGAAGAATATCATTGTCGTAATCGAATGATTCAAGAATGCCGCTGAGAAATCCATCCATCCGTTCGAGCATTTCTACGGACATCGCCATGTCCTGAGAATGACCGGCATGGTCCGTCACAAAATATTCGAAATAGATCAGATCAACATTCTTTGCAAGTGTTGCAAATAATCTGCCGCTCTCCACCGGAGTAATCGGCTTCACATCAGGATGACCGAGTTCATGCCAGCGTGTCCCTGAGATATCCGCTGAGATCGCTGACCGGCGGTTGATCTCTTCGTGGGAATTGAGCGTTCCACCTGCGGAGAGATATGATAATGCAATTGTAGGAATCCTGCCTTTGGGACCGAACAGAAAGTCGAGATACTTCTGCGGATATCCGTTCGCGAAATAGGACGATTTGCCAATAGAGTGCAGCTGTTTGAATAGATTCTTCTCTTTAATGACCGGAATAAGTGTGGAATAGGGATGCGGTCCGAAATGTTTCCCGACGAATTTCGAAGCATTCATTCCCGTCATGATCGCCGTTTGCCCCGTACCGCTTTGAGGAAGTCCGGGAACGCGAAGTGTTGTGTTGACAGGAGAAAGAGAGACCGTCTCCGAAATGAATTTTTTGAATTTTGCTGTCGGAACGTTTCCGCCAAAGAGTGAACGGATCGTCGGAAGATCTGCCGTGAGAAAAGGATTCGAAACGGGATCATTCTTCCCAAGGCCGACACCGTCCCAAAAGATGAAGTAGAAAGCCATAGAAGAAAGTAAAAAGTCGAAACGGGAAAGTCAAAACATATTTCATTTTTTACTGAAGAATAGCTTTGCCGTTTCAGGCCTGATGTTTGGATTCAACAATGACAGTGACGGGACCGTCGTTGACGAGTGCAACTTCCATCATCGCACGGAAAACTCCGGCAGCGATCTTTTCTTTACCGAGGATAGAGGATAATGACAGAACGAACTTCTCATAGAGCGGCTCTGCGATATTCGGCGGTGAGGCATCGATAAAACTGGGACGATTTCCTTTCCGCGTGTCGCCGTATAAAGTGAACTGCGAAACGATCAGGATGGAACCATCGACATCTTTCACGGAAAGATTCATTTTCTCTTCAGCATCCTCAAAGATCCGCAGAGCGGCGCATTTCTCGGCGAGATATTGCACTTCAGCTTCAGTATCGGTCGTTTTGATACCGAGCAGAATCAGCAGTCCTTTACCGATGGAACTATGAAGTTTCCCGTCGATGGTAACACTTGCTGATGAGACACGTTGGATGAGAGCGCGCATGGTTTTTTTTCGAAAGACTATGGAGATGTTAGGATTTAGGTCTTAGGTTACTGATTAATGTTTTAGGATTCAAGATACTGGATGCAAGTTTCAGATTTCAGTTTACATGTTTTGAATTTCAGATTTGCTTTTTGGAATTTGGTATTTCTTATAATTTTTTCATATACAACAAGTGCCGATTGATCCCCTGATAGTCCTTGATAATGATCGGATCATTGAATCCATACTCAGCAAAGATCTTCTGAACCTGTTCTGACTGGTCATATGCATGTTCAACGCAGACGATACCGTTCTCGGTCAGATGGTACTTTGCGTAGTGTGCAATTGCCGGATAGAATTTCAATCCGTCCCCGCCATCGGTCAATGCAGAATTCGGTTCAAAATCTTTCACATCCTTCGTGACCTCAGCAAATTCTTTCGATGAGATATACGGCGGGTTGGAAATGATGCAGTGGAACTTTTCCGAAAAGATATTTCCCGTCAATTGTAGAATATCATATTGTTGAAAGTTAACCCGTTCCTGCATCGAATTCAGTTCTGCATTCTGTTGTGCAACGATCAACGCATCACTACTGACATCAACGGCTGACACACGGGAATTCGGGATCATTGTTGCAAGAGAGACAGCAATGCACCCGCTGCCGGTGCCGAGATCCAGGATCGAAACAGATTCCTCATTCGGAAAGCTTTGCTTCATCATTCTCACGCAGTGCTCTACAAGAACTTCTGTTTCGGGACGCGGAATCAGCACGCGTTTGTCCACACCGAATTTCAGTCCCATGAATTGTGTATGACCGATAATGTACTGGAGCGGTTCATTGACAAGACGTCGTTTCAAGAGTTCTTTGAAACGGGCAAGCTCTTCATCCGACAGCGGTTTGTCAAAACTCGTGTAGAGCTGGATCCTCTGGCAGGAAAGGACGTGGGACAACAATAATTCGATGGTAAGACGTGCTTCCTCGATCTTTTTCTCCTTGAGATATTCCGTTCCCCAGGTGATCAGATCGAGAATGGACCAGATCTTTTTTGG
>CAIVNT010000601.1 GCA_903907305.1 uncultured Ignavibacteriota bacterium | reverse complement strand
GGACCGAACGGCGGACTTGGTTTATCCTATTTCTTATCATCCGAAGCAGCAGTTCGCGTTGGTCTGCAGGTCGGAACAACAAGCACAACAACACCGTCGGCAGTTACCGGAAACTCAGATGCGTCATCTTCGACATTTGATCTGGCTGTTGGCGCTGACTACCTGATGTATATGGGTGGCTCACGCGTGAAACCGTATATGGGTGCAGGCGTTGGCCTTTCCCTCGGTTCATCGAGCAGCGAACCTTCAGTGTCACCGACAGCAGCAAACGGAACACTCACAAAGCTTACCAACACACGCAGTTCAGACGGAATGACAGTGTCATTGGTCGGTATCGCAGGTGCTGAATTCTATCTGTATAACGAGATCAGCATTTCCGCTGAATATACCCTCGGACTGCTACGCATGCGCTCAGGGGCAGACAGCGAAGCAACCATCAAAGGTGCAGCAGCAGTTACGGCAAAAGGCAGCAGCTCAATGAATCTTCTTGGATTCGGTGCAGCAGGTGCAACATTACACATTTATTTCTAATCTGAATAAGATCTGAATAATGAAAGGGTCTCGATAATATCGGGACCCTTTTTTTATTGTACTTTTTTGTATATTCCTTTATGAAGATTGAATCGGATTTTTTGGTGATTGGGAGCGGTATTGCAGGACTTTCGTTTGCATTGAAAGTTGCGGAATTAGGCACTGTTGCGATCGTCACCAAAAAAGAAAAAGCAGAATCCAACACGAATTATGCGCAAGGAGGAATCGCGGCGGTAATTTCAACCCGGGATGCCTTCGAACATCATATCAATGACACGATGAAGGCAGGCGCCTATCTTTGTCATAGAGATGTGGTTGAGATTGTTGTGACAGAGGGACCGGAAAGAATCAACGAACTGATCGAAGTGGGAGTACAGTTCACCAAAAATAATGACGGTCTCGATCTCGGGAAGGAGGGCGGTCATTCGCACCATCGTATCGTCCACGCTGCTGATCTGACAGGCAAAGAAATTGAGAGAGCACTTCTTGCTAAGATATCCGCTCATCCCAATATCCGGGTCTACGAAAATCATATTTCCATCGATCTTATCACGGAGCATCATCTCTTTGGTAACGAGAAATTATCAAAGGATTCCATTCACTGCTGGGGTGCATATGTGTTGGATGTTGAACAGAATGTCGTGAAAACGTTCCTGGCAACAACGACGATGCTTGCAACAGGCGGTGCCGGACAAGTATATCTGCATACCACCAATCCTGTTATTGCTACCGGCGATGGTATCGCTATGGCGTACCGGGCTGGGGCTGAGATAGCGAATATGGAATTTATTCAATTCCATCCTACCACACTTTACAATTCCGGCTCCCCCTCATTTCTTATCTCTGAAGCTGTTCGTGGATTTGGAGCGATCCTTCGAAACAAGAAGGGGGAAGATTTTATGAAGAGGTACGATCCGCAAGGCGCTTTGGCGCCGAGAGATATTGTAGCGCGTGCGATCGATACTGAATTGAAACGCAGCGGTGACGAGTGCGTATTTCTTGATCTAAAGCACTTGAACGCAGAGTCCGTAAGGAGCCATTTCCCAAACATTTACGAGCGTTGCCTTAAGCACAGCATCGATATCACGAAGGACTTAATTCCGGTTGTGCCAGCAGCACATTACACATGCGGCGGTGTTATTGTAGATACAAATGGAACAACATCTATCTCCGGACTCTATGCTGTCGGGGAAGTGAGTATGACTGGGTTGCATGGGGCGAACAGACTCGCCAGTAATTCATTGTTAGAGGCAGTAGTATTCTCTCATCGCGCAATGGAAACGATACGTCATAAAGAAAGAAATACGATGGTTGCTAAAAATATACCGGACTGGGATGACAGTGGAACGATCAACAGTGAGGAATGGGTCCTTGTCTCACATAACCGTCGGGAAATTCAACAGCTGATGTGGGATTATGTCGGTATCGTTAGGTCCAACCATAGACTTGAACGCGCACAGCGCAGGATAAAACTTATACTTGATGAAGTAAAGAATTTTTATAAAAGGACGAAAGTGACGGAAGGTCTCATTGAACTCCGCAATCTTTCCTGCCTTGCCGATCTTATTATCCGTTCCGCCCTCGAACGAAAAGAGAGCAGAGGATTACATTTTACGACGGATTACCCAAATCTTGATGATACCAATTGGTTAAAGGACACGAGTATAACATAAATGAAATCAAAAAACTATAGGCGATTTAAGAAGGATAAACCTAGGGCCGCATGCGGAATCTTTGGGGTTTTCGATCATCCCGATGCAGCGATTCTCACCTACTACGGATTGCATGCTCTTCAGCATCGCGGACAGGAAGCGAGCGGTATTGTTGCCTGCCAATATCGGGAGGATAAGAAACGATATCACTTTAACATCGTGAAGGGAATGGGTTTGGTCACGGATGTGTTCAGAGACCAACAGATATTGTCCAATGTGCTGAAAGGAAAATCATCCATCGGTCACAACCGGTACTCTACCACTGGTTCAGCAAATAATGATAAGAATATCCAGCCATTGATTGTGAATTACCGCAATGGTAATCTGGGGGTTGCTCACAACGGCAATTTGACCAATTTCAGGACGATCCGGAAACAGCTGCAGGATGAAGGAACGATCTTTCAAACTACCTCGGATACAGAGTTATTCCTTCATTTAATCGCGCGAAGCAGACAAACAAAACAGATCGATCAGATAAAAGAAGCGATCGATAAAGTGGAAGGAGCTTTTTGCCTATTAGTGTTGACCGACTCAATGTTGGTTGCCGCAAGAGACATCCACGGTTTTCGTCCTTTGGCCCTTGGCGAGAAGGATGGATGTTATGTTGTCGCGTCGGAAACATGCGCTTTCGATATTATCGATGCAAAATACATTCGGGATGTTGAACCGGGTGAAATTCTTGTCATC
The DNA here is from genome assembly GCA_903907305.1 of uncultured Ignavibacteriota bacterium. GTDB lineage: Bacteria > Bacteroidota > Ignavibacteria > UBA10030 > UBA8401 > UBA8401. The sequence goes on along the minus strand of CAIVNT010000601.1, from coordinate 1,286 downwards.
GACAAACGGGCCGACGGCAAGGAACAGCTAACTTCTTACAGAGTAAACGCCACTTCAGAACAATCTCATCACTGTATCTTTGAATATATATATTTTTCCCGTCCGGACAGTTTCATCTTCGGGGAGAGCGTAGACAAAGTGCGTCGTAAACTAGGAAAATCCTTAGCATTGGAATCTCCCGTTCCTCCTGAAAAGGATGAAAAGACGATCGTCATCAGCGTGCCGGACTCCAGTAATACCGCAGCTCTTGGATTTGTTACAGAATCCATCAAACAGGGGATCAATACGAAGTTAGAATTAGGTCTCATCCGCAATCACTATGTCGGCCGCACATTCATTCAGCCGGAGCAAGGGATGCGGGAAATGAAAGTGAAGACGAAATTCAACACTGTTAAAGGTGTTCTGAAGGGGAAGAAGATCGTCGTCGTTGATGACTCCATTGTGCGTGGAACTACTTCAAAACAGCTGGTTAAGTTATTGAAAGAAGCTGAACCTAAGGAGATCCATTTTAGAATTACATCGCCTCCAATCGTCAACTCTTGTTATTATGGAATGGACTTCCCGAACCGTGAGGATCTGATCGCTGTGAAGTGTGATGAAGACATTGAAAAGATACGCATTGAACTTGGTGTTGATAGCATCCATTTTCTTTCCCACAAGAAAATGCTGGCATCCGTTCCCCAAGGGGAAGGCAAAGGATATTGTTCTGCTTGTTTTGGCGGAACATATCCTGCCCCCATTGAAACTTATACCGATAAGAATGATCTTGAGGCTTGATGCGGTGGCGCTTACCTGTTTGTCTCGTTTTGCTATCGGTTCAGTGGATAATTCCGCAAACCTATATTATTAAATTCTCTACCATTCAGACTGATACTGAAGCAGTCCGCGCTTCGGTTCAGTCCGTTCTTTCTCGTAATAGCTCTAGAAGTAAAACAATTGATCAGTTTTCTTTCAGGACACTTCGTCAATCCTCCATTCCAACATCATCTGCATTTCCCTGGAATAAATACGCAATCATCCGATTTACGCAGAAACCGACCGATCAGATAGTGAGTTCGATCTCCCGCCTCCAGTCGGTGGAATTCATCCAGCCAAATAATCTCTACAAGATATATTCTATTCCGAATGACTCAGCGTATCCATCTCAATGGAACCTCCGCAGGACCCGCGTCAACAGCTTATTGGAGAACGGAACGATTAACAATTTGCTTCCACCCGTTAAAGTGGGTGTTATTGATACCGGCATCGATGATGGACATCCTGATCTGCAGAATGTGATAGCATTG
>CAIVNT010000600.1 GCA_903907305.1 uncultured Ignavibacteriota bacterium | reverse complement strand
TGTGGATGAGTCACGGCGATGAAGTGACGACCATGCCGGCGGGATTCGAGAAGATCGCTCATTCGGAAAATGCGGGGATCTGTGCGATACGGAATTCCATAAAAAGAATTTACGGTATCCAGTTCCATCCCGAAGTGGTTCACTCCAAAGACGGAAAGAAAGTACTTCAGAATTTTGTGAAAGATATCTGCGGCTGTTCCGGAAACTGGAATGCCGATTCATTCATTGAAAGCGCGATCGCTGATATCCGCGAAAAAGTGGGAAACAAGAAAGTGCTTTGCGCGCTGAGCGGCGGCGTGGATTCGTCCGTCGCAGCGGTGCTGCTGCAGAAAGCGATCGGCGATCAGCTCTTTTGCATCCATATCGATAATGGACTGATGCGCCGGGGTGAGAGTGAACAGGTGATCAAAACATTCCGCGATGAATATCATATCGCATTGGATTTTGTGGATGGAACAGAAATGTTCCTGTCGCGGTTAAAGGGGGTATCCGATCCCGAGCAGAAACGGAAGATCATCGGAAAAACGTTCATCGATATCTTTGAAATAGAAGCAAAGAAAGTGGACGGTGCGGAATTTCTTGCGCAGGGAACTCTCTATCCCGATGTGATCGAGTCGGTCTCGTTCAAAGGACCTTCACAAACGATCAAATCGCATCACAACGTCGGCGGACTTCCGGAAAAAATGAATTTGAAATTGATCGAGCCGTTCCGTGAATTGTTCAAGGATGAAGTGAGAGCGGTCGGACGGAAACTCGGACTGTCCGATTATCTGATCGACCGCCATCCGTTCCCCGGTCCCGGTCTTGCGATCCGTGTGCTTGGTGAGATCACGCATGAACAACTGGAAGTGCTGAAGAGTGCGGATGAAATTTTCATTGGGGAACTCCGAAAACAGAATCTTTATAATTTTACCTGGCAGGCGTTCACCGTTCTGTTGCCGGTACGATCCGTAGGAGTGATGGGGGATGAACGGACGTATGAGAATACCATCGCGTTACGGGCAGTGACGAGCGTGGACGGAATGACGGCAGACTGGGCGCACCTGCCGTATGAATTCCTTGCAGATGTCTCCAACAGGATCATCAACGAGGTCCGCGGCATCAACCGTGTGGTCTACGATATCAGTTCAAAACCGCCCGCGACCATCGAATGGGAGTAATAAAATATCTATGATCGAACTCAGTCATCTTCGTAAAACATTCGGCTCATTCGTTGCGGTGGATGATGTTTCACTTTCCATCCCGTCCGGCGAATTCTTCGGGTTTCTCGGACCGAACGGAGCGGGAAAAACGACTACCATCAAAATGATGACCGGACTTTTCACTCCAAGTTCCGGTCAGATCGTGATCAATGGATTTGATGTCGTCAAACAGCCGCTCGAAGCGAAATCCACTTTCGGTTATATTCCCGACCATCCTTATCTCTATGACAAACTAACAGGCAGGGAGTTCATCTATTATATGGGCGGTTTATACCGGATGGAGAAGAACGATCTGAAAGAGAATGTGGAGCGTGTGATCGATCTTTTGGAACTGGCGAGCTGGGTGGACAAGAAGACGGAGGATTACTCCCAGGGAATGCGGCAGCGGGTGACCTTTGCGGCGGCGTTCGTCCATAAACCACGGACGATCATCATCGATGAACCAATGGTTGGACTCGATCCGCGCAGTGCGCGCATTGTAAAGGACTCGCTGAAACAGCAGGCGAAGGATGGCGCATCGATCTTCATGTCCACACATATTCTGGAAATGGCGGAAGAACTGTGCGACAGGATCGGCATCATCAATAAAAGCAAGATCATCTTCCTGGATACGCGCGAGAATCTACATCTGCACAAAACAAAGTATGATGGCAATCTTGAATCCGTATTCCTCGAACTGACCAAGGAAGAGGACGAGAAGTGAGTACGTTCTTTCATATTTTGTGGTTCAAGAATCTGATGTTCTGGAAGGTCTCTTCGAAAAGAGATTTTGGAACGGTCATCAAGAATCTCGGTTCGCTGGTGGTGTTCGGTTCGTTCGCCGTCGGAGCATTCTACTTCTCCAATTTTATTACCGCGTATCTGCTTGAAGATGTAAAGATCGGATTGTTCCTGTTCCATCGGTTTGTGGGTATGCTGCTCTTTGTTTTTTTTGTGACGATCAATCTCGGCAATATGGTCGTTTCATTCTCAACGCTTTATCGTACACCGGAAGTCAGCTTCCTTTTGACGTCACCGGTCTCGTATCTGAATATCTTCATCATCAAATTCCTCGATAATTTCTTTTATAGTTCCGGCACACTGTTCATGGTCGGTTTCTCGGTACTACTGGGATATGGCGTCTATTTCGGCATGCCGTGGCATTTCTATGTGCTGATGATGTTCGGTGTACTTGTGCCATTCATGTTCCTTGCGGCGTGTATCGCAGTGATCGTTCTTCTGCTATTGATGAAGCTCGCATCGAAAGTGAATTTCAAACTTCTTGTCGGCGGGATTGTATTGTTCTATATCGGTCAGATATATTTCTATTTTCAGGTGTCGAGCCCGGTACACCTTGTCCGTGAAGTGATGAAGTATTATCCATATGTGGATCTGTATTTCGGTTCGCTCGACCCTGTATCGGTAAAATTGCTGCCCAATTTCTGGGTCTCCGAGATCATGTATTTTTATGTGACAAAGAATTTTACCGCCGTGACCGGTTTCACTGCATTGTTGCTGTTGTCCACCGCCGGATTATTTATCATTGCATTAGCCATCGCCAATGCGTTCTTCTATACCACGTGGATCACATCATTATCTATTAAATCGCTGACGGTGAAATCTCTTGAATTCAAGAATTCTCTATTTAGTTTCGGCAAGCCGTCGATGTTTTCCTCTCAGACGGAAGTGATCCTGAAAAAAGAATTCTGGCAATTCATCCGCGAACCGAGTCAATGGATCCATTTAGCAGTGATGATGGCTCTGCTGCTCATTTTCCTTTCCAGCGTGAGCACACTCAATATCAAGCTGGACACACCGGAATTGAGAGCGGTCGTGTATCTGGTGGTGTTTGTGTTCAATATATTTTTGATCAATTCTCTGGCGCTCCGTTTCGGATTTCCGATGGTGAGTTTGGAAGGGAGTGCGTATTGGTCCATGCGCAGTGCACCGATCACAACAACGAAAGTTTATTGGATCAAATTCATGATAATTGTTGTCTTCTTGGGTATTCTGAGCGTCATTATTTCATGGCTGTCAAACATTCCCTATCTTTATCTACGCAAGATCGCGGGAGATCAACCATGGCTGATCACGTATGTAGAGCCGAGTGAAATGGTGAAACTGCTGGCGTATTTTTCCATGATCGTTACGCCGCTCATCACGGTGACACTAGTGAGTTTGAATTTTGGACTAGGAGCGGTCTATTCGAATTTTGTTGAAAAGAATCCGATCAGGATCGCGTCATCACAAGGAGCAACGATGACGTTTCTGTTGAGTGTGGTCTATCTTGTACTGCTGCTTGCGGTCTATTATTTCCCGGCAACGATGCTGTTCACGGCGGATGTAAAAGAACTACAGCCGGACTGGAGAATGCTCAGGATCGTCTTTACCGCGATCGTCATTCCTTCCATGGTGATTATCGCTGCATCACATGCGGCGGGTATCCGTTCATTAAAGAGAGATTATTAATGAAACAGTTGTTGGTCCTGATTATTGTCTCCGTTTCGTGGCTTGCCGGTCAGGAACAGGAAGTCTATTTCAATCAGCTGTCCGAAGATTTTTTTTTACTCGGCATGCGCCAGTATGCGCAGAAAGATTTCAAGCCGGCACTGCAGTCTTTTCGCGGTTCCATCGCAAGTTATCCTTTAAATCACCGTATTACGGCTGCGAAAGTGATGGAAGCAAAATCGCTGTATGCGCTGAAGAATTATTCTGAAGCTTCTTCCTTATGCGATTCGATCCTTGCACAATTTCCAATGACGATGTACCGGGAAGATATTCTCTTTACCCGCGGAATGTGCTACTATAATCTCGGGGATATTCAGCACACATTTACGGAGATGATACAGACCTATAGTATCGCGCAGGAACGGTTGAACAGAGAACATTCCTTCAGAGTGATCGAAAATATCTCGTCCGAATTTTTGACGGAACAGCAGATCGAAGCATTCATCACAGATTCGACAGTGAAAGAGATACGGAATATCCTGCTCGTGATTCTTTCGGAAAAATACGTTCTCAATGCAAAGATCGATGATGCAAAATTCCGGCTTGGGCAGGTTGACAAGTCGATTGCCGATCAAACATTGCTGTTCAGAATGAACCGTCTCATATCGCAGATTGAAAAGGGAAATCTCGTCCGCATTGGCGTATTACTCCCGTTGCTGCGGACCTCTCCGCTTGAATCAAGAGAAAAGAAAGTCGCATCGGAAGTGCTTGAAGGGATTCAACTGGCGGTGGGCGATTATGAAGAGCGTATGGTCCCCGGACAGGTGTCGATGGAACTGGATATTCGGGATTCAGAAAAAGATTCCGCGGTCATTTCCGCCATCCTTTCGAGCTGGTCAAAGAATAGCACTGTTGTTGCTATCATCGGTCCGATTTTCAGTGATGAGACGGTAACAGCTGCGCGTCTTGCACAAAAATATTCCATCCCGATCATATCACCCACGGCAACGGATGAAGGGATCTCTTCCATCGGACGATTCGTCTTCCAGGCGAATTCAACGAACGGCGCAAAAGGGAAGACAATGGCGCAGTATGCCGTGAGTGTGATGGGAGCGAAGAATATCGCCATTCTTGGTTCGGCATCTCTTCAGTCCGCAGTGCAGGCGGATTCATTCATTGCAGAAGCGAAGCGGCTGGGAGCGAACATTGTCACGGACCGACGCTACCGCAAAGGCGAATCCGATCTCCGGACATACGTCCATGCGATCAGAGCAGAAGCGGCAACGCTGAAACCGGATTATGTTATGTCGCTGCGCGGTAAACCCAATATTGCAGAAGTAACACGGAAGCTTGTTTCCGTCGGGATAAAATTTTCGTACATCGATTCCGTTATGGCCGTGGGTGGTGTGTTCAACTTTACCCCGTTCTTCGGTACGAATGCAAAAAAAATGGCGGACTCTCTCAAACTTCCGGTGCGGCGGACCGCTATCTATATTGATAGTCTGAAATATCCGGTGACGGATCTGGATATGATCTATTGTCCTATCTCGAGCGGTCATGAGATCGGTGTGATCACATCCCAATTGACCTTCTATAATATCCGGGCGGTGCTTCTCGGTTCGAACGAATGGAACGACGCGAACGAACTCGATCTGAACAAGCGCTATGCGGACGGAGTGATCATCGGCAGTGACCGCTGGATAGAACGGGATGAACGCTCGATCCGGCTCTTTGGAAAATACTCCGCGCGGTTTGGTAAGCCGATCTCCGATAATGTTCTATTCGGTTACGATGCGATGTCCATGCTGATCCAGCAGTTCAATACGGGAGCACTATCACGTGAACAGTTGGCGGAGGTGCTTGGAAATCTTGGGCAGACGGATGGGATCCGCAATGCGATCTCCTTTAGACCGGACCGGGTGAACAGTGCGCTGAATTTTCTGCAGTTCAAGAACGGTACGATGACGAAGCTTCAAACATATTCCTATCATTGAAATGACAGGGACACATTCCAACGAATCCAACGAACCGCGCATCCGATATTCCGCCATTAAAGAGTGGCCGGAGAATGAACGTCCGCGTGAAAAGTTGATCAGTCGCGGTGCAGCGGCGCTCTCTGATTCCGAACTTCTGGCGATCCTTATCAACAACGGTACAAAGAATCTTTCCGCGGTGGATGTTGCTAAGAATCTTTTGTCGGAGCATCGCACTCTTCGGAACATCGGCGCGCTCACTATCGCTGATCTGAAACAGAAGCGGAACCGAGGGATCGGTTCGGCAAAAGCAGTGATGATCTCCGCTGCGTTCGAACTGGCGCGCAGGATCTCGGTGAAAAGTCCCGAGAATGACCTTCCCATCCGTTCACCGGAAGATATTGCGGACCGTTTTGCTCCGCAATTACGGGATCTGAAACAGGAAGTATTTATGGTGCTCAGTCTCAGCAGTGCAAACAGGATCATCCGTGAACGGGCGGTGACGAAAGGACTTCTCAATTCATCGCTGACGCATCCGCGCGAGGTCTTCCGCGAAGCGATCCTGGAGAACGCCGCCAGCGTGATACTTATGCATAATCATCCCAGCGGAAATCTGGAACCGAGCAGGGAAGATATTGCCATCACCAAACAGATCGTTGAAGCAGGAAAGATCATCGGTATCTCTGTGCACGATCACATCATCATCGCCGGGGACGGATTCACCAGTATGATGGAACGGGGATTAATGTAAACGATCGACGGCTGAAAAAAACTATGATCAAAAAAATTAATCACATTGGTATCGCTGTAAAGTCGCTCGGACTCTCATCCGATATTTTCACAAAACTGTTCGGTCAGTCCGCAGTGCATACGGAAACTGTTCCGGAACAGAACGCGACCATCGCATTCTATCCTGTCGGCGAAAGTTCATTGGAATTGATCGAATCGACCTCACGTGATTCGTCCATCTCTAAATTCATCGATAAACGGGGCGAAGGGATCCATCACATCTGTCTTGAAGTGGACGATATTCGTTTGGAAATGGATCGCCTGAAAAACCACAATTTTCAATTCATTCAGGATGCGCCAACTGCCGGCGGTGACGGATATTGGGTCGCGTTCATCCATCCGAAATCCGCGAACGGTGTCCTGATAGAACTGTGTGAGAAAATGAAGTAAGGCCTTCCGCCTTCATCAATGGAGAACAATCCGATCCAAATATCATTCGTTGACAAATTCGACCTTCAGGGAAAACTGGACAACCTTCCTGTGAGCCCGGGTGTCTATCACTTCAAGAATAAAGAAGGAGTGATTCTCTACGTCGGCAAAGCAGTGAATCTGCGTAACCGTGTCCGGCAGTACTTCCACCATTCCCGTAATCATGAGCCTCGTATCGCATCAATGGTCGCGAAAATTTCGGATCTGGAGATCATCACGACGGATTCCGAAGTGGAAGCACTCATTCTTGAAGCCAACCTGATCAAACTGCATAAACCCCGCTACAACGTCAATCTGAAGGATGATAAATCGTATCCGTACATTGTTGTGACGAATGAACCATATCCGCGTGTGTTCGTTACGCGCAGGATCCGCCGTGACGGTTCGCGCTATTTCGGTCCATATACGGATGTCGTTACCATGCGCGCAGCACTCAAGACGGTCCGCGATATCTTTATGATCCGCAGCTGTAATTTTCTGATCGATGATGAATTCATCACCAAGAAGAAGACGCGCGTATGTCTGGATTATCATATCAAAAAATGCGAAGGCCCGTGCGAAGGACTCGTGACGAAAGAACGATATAACCAGATGATCTCGAATGTAGAACAGGTGCTGAATGGAAAGATCACGTTCGTTCTTGAATCATTGGAACAGCAGATGACATCGGCGGCGGAGCAGCTGAAATTCGAGGACGCCTCCCACTACCGGGACAGGATGAAAGAGCTGGAAATCTATTCCTCAAAACAGAAAGTGGTGGATGTTGAACTGCGTGACCGTGATATTGTGGCTGTCGCTGCAGAAGAAGATGATGCGTGTGGTGTGATCTTCAAGATCCGAGAAGGAAAAGTGATCGGCCGCCAGCACTATTATATGAATGGTGTTGAAGGGAAGACCGATAGTGAAGTGTTGGAGACACTGGTGCAGCGGTATTACCTTGAAGCGATCGATGTGCCGAAAGAGATCATTCTTTCCTTCGAAATTGAATCGAAAACGCTCATTCAACAATGGCTTACACTTCGCCGGAGCGGCGGAGTCTCGTTTGTGTTCCCCGAAGGAGGAGAACTTGCAAAATTGATCGCGATGTGCAAGAATAATGCGAAGTTCCTTCTTGATGAATTGAAACTGCAGCGTCTGAAACAAAAAGATTTCATTCCTTCGGCAGTTCGCTCCTTACAGCGCGACCTGAGGATGCAGAAACCTCCGCGCCGCATTGAATGTTTTGATATCTCGCACTTTCAAGGAACGGAAACGGTCGCATCAATGGTCGTATTTGTGGACGGGAAACCGAAGAAGAGCGAATACAGAAAGTTCAAGATCAGATCTGTCGCACCCTCCGAAGTGAACGACTTTGCCAGCATGAAAGAGGTGATCTACCGCCGATACAAACGTGTGCTGGATGAAGCGATGGAACTTCCGGAGTTGATCATGGTGGACGGAGGGAAAGGACAGCTTTCCAGTGCAGTGGAATCACTCAAAGAACTGAATCTGCAGGATCATCCGATCATCAGTCTTGCCAAACGGCTCGAAGAGGTCTTCGTTCCTGATCAGAGCGATCCGCTGCCGATACCGAAATCATCGTCAGCGCTCCGTCTTCTGCAGCAGGTGCGCGATGAAGCGCACCGATTTGCTATTACATTCCACCGCTCACTGCGTGACAAACGCACTCTGCAGACCGAACTGGATCTGATTGAAGGAATCGGCAAAAAAAGAGCAAAAGAACTGTTGGAATCATTCGGTTCAGTACAGGGAGTGAAATTTGCCACTTCCGAACAGCTTTCCGAAGTCGTGGGAGAAAAGACCGCGCAGAAAATATTGGAATATTTTGAGACTGATGAACCGTCCACAGAACAAAAACCTGAGCAAAGTCCGCTCCCTCCTCATATCACCCCACGTAACTGATGTAATTTTTCTTTGTTTTTCAACGCAGTTTCGGTTATCTTTAATTTTACGAACAAGCAAAATCCCTTAAAATCACAATATATTGCAGTAAGGAGTTATAAGGCAGTATGGCTATTATGTCAAAAATGCGAAGCAGCATGCCGGTCATTCTCGTCGGTCTTGTTGTTGTTTTCATCATCACCATCGTGTTCGAATGGGGTATGGATTATCTTGGAATGTCCCGTCAAAGCGACACGGTCGGCAAGATCGATGGAAAAAAGATCTCCTATCAGGAATTCTCTGAACTCGTACGCCAGCAGGTGGAACAATATAAGAAACAGTCGAAAACTGAACCGGATGAAAATCTGATGCGTCAGATCCGCGAGCAGGTCTGGAATAATCTTGTCACACAGTCTTTGCTCGATCGTG
>CAIVNT010000599.1 GCA_903907305.1 uncultured Ignavibacteriota bacterium | reverse complement strand
TGGCTGAAAACGTTTTGTTGTGTCAATTTCATAAAGTTAGATTTAGCACCCCGTATTTACGTGATACCTTATACCAAAAACATACCCCAAAATGATAAATCAGACAAATATGTCGTTTTTCTTGGGCTACTTACGTATTTACATAAGCGTGTCTGAATACGGTTGCTAAAAATCTGTTAAGTGTATGCCTTTACAGTGGTTAGAAAAAAGAAGAAATTGTACAAAACGTAAGGCATAGAATGGACAAAAAAAGCGACGAAGATATTGCATTCACTGTGGTTCGTCACAGATAAAAAAGAATGGATCGCGTCTTATTCAGCAATATGGATTACGCGGAGTAGCGCCATCACGAGTACAGCGATATCAATGTCTCGATTGTGACAAAACATTTACTCAACGTCAAAATGGACGAACACGCTTCAGTCGTACACTGCAAGAAGAGATCGTTCGTCGCCATATCGAAGGTGGAGAAAGTTTTAGAACGATTGCACGATGGTTGCAGCGTCTTCTTGGGAAGAAGATCTCTGCGCACGCAGTCAACCGGATATTCTGTGCGATAGCTGCGCGGTGTCGAAGTCCGTATGAGATGAGCGAACTTCTCCGACCGAAGTGGACCGGTATTATCCTGGTGGATGAGAAGCGGTGTATGGTGCATGGAGGACAGTATTGGATGTATCTGGCGGTGGACAAGTTGGGTGATATCATCCACTGCCGAAGAGTGACGGAAGTGAACACCAGCGAAGCAGTGCGGTTCCTTCGTGAACTTGGAACGTTAGTGAAAAATATTCAAGGCGTAGTGACCGATCTGGACAGCGCGTTGACGAATGCTGTAAAGGCTGTATATCCTGAAATACCCTATCAATACTGCATAAAACACGCATTGGCAGCAATCGCTGAATCGATCGGATATGCGCAGATGCGGTCACGCCGGCAGGTGATCCGGATGAGTGGTGATGATCAGAAGCAGAGAGAACGACAAAAGTATTATGCAACACGCCGTCGCCGCAGGCTTCATGCAGAGAAGGGAGAGGCGTATGATGAGCTTCGCAGAGTGGATACGAAAGCAGCATTATATGAGCAGTGCCGTCAGATCTTAATCGCACCAACAGAAGTGCATGCACGAGAGTTGTATGTTAGGCTGATACGCTCAGATGATGGTACATCTGCCGATGTGAAAAAGATCCGTCGGTTCTTCACGCGGTATTGGGAGAACTTGATGATGCATCACACAGCGTCTGAGTTGCCACGAACAACCAACATCGTAGAGAATGTGAATAAGCAGTTGCAGAGGCGATACAAAACCGTTGAGGCATTCCAGTATCAACGGACCGCAGAAGAATATACAAACTTACTCATCGCGTTCTTACGACAGAAAAAATATACGGACTGTCGTGGAAAGCGAAAGGTGTTGAATGGAAAGTCTCGACTTGCTCATGCAAAGGTCAGGGGTCTTCATTCGGACTGGTTAAAGAACTGCCTTAAAATCGCTAAAATCAGCAACCGAAAATAGACACGCTTACGTGAATACGTGATACCACAACTCACGCTATTCTATTATATTGTAAATATCCCTTGACCATTCCGGTCAGTCATTCACGACCCCCATAATCTCAGTAAGGAGATTATATGAAACTTCTCACGCTTCTGTTGCTGTTCATTTCCCTCTCATTCTCACAGACGGGCAGTAAAACATTCCTTCGTGCTGTAAGATCGACAGGCGTTCCTAATGCGACCATGCTGAATATCAACAGACTCTCCGCCTGGTATGAAGGGGACGGAGAATCGGAACGGAATCCTAACACGGGAAATTCCGGTGTATCCTATCCGCGCGGTACATGCTACGCGATCTACGCATCCGGAATGATGATGGGCGGATATGTGACCGACGGAATGCAAAGCGGACCACGCGTAACAGGTTTCTCATACAATAAAGGATTCGTGGTCGGTGCCATCAAAGGAATCAGGACCGGAGTAACTGAAGATCCGGCCGACACCAATGTGCGCATCTTCAGGATTCGTCGGGACTATGCAACTGCAGATCTGAAGCAGGATGCTGCCGAAATGAATTCGATCCCGGTTCAAGCGATCACTGATCCGCAGATCGGGTTCGTTCGTTCACAATATCGAAAAGATTGGGCGGAATGGCCCGCGCAGAAAGGGGCTCCGTTCTATGATGCGGAAAACGACGGTAAGTACACTCCAAAATTTGAAATGAAAGATGGTATTGAAATTCCTGTTCTTTTCCCTCTTGCTGATGAACCCGGTGTTGCCGGCGGAGATCAGGTGATATGGTACGTTGCGAACGATTTACGAGCGGTCGAATCTCCGTGGAAAACAAAAGCGATCGGACTCGAAATGCAGATGACAATTTGGGGATACAATTATCCGACGAATCATGGACTCGGAAATTCCATCTTCAAACGAACCCGGATCATTTATAAAGGAACAGCGCAAACCCCCGATACTGCCAAACTGAAAGAGTTCTATCTCGGACAATGGTCCGATCCCGATCTCGGAGATGCCGGTGATGATTTTGCCGGCTGTGATTCGGCTCTTGGGATTGGGTATGTCTATAATTCAAAAACGCAGGATGCTGAATACAAAAAATTTAATATCTCAGCTCCTTCTGCAGGATATATGCTGCTGCAGGGTCCGATCGAACCTGCCGGACCCGCTGAATATGCAAAATTCGATTTCGGGTGGAGAAAAGGATTCCGGAATATTTCGATGACATCTTTTGTCCCGTTTGCAGCCGGTGGGTTGTTCTGTGGCGATCCATTCGAATCAAACCCTGCATATTCGTGGTATCAAAATTTACGCGGTTTCCAAAAGTCTCCGCAAGGACTTCCGGATCCACTGCCCTTTATCAATCCAATAACTACCCACCCAACGAAATTCGTCG
>CAIVNT010000598.1 GCA_903907305.1 uncultured Ignavibacteriota bacterium | reverse complement strand
GGGCGGCCGTGGACGAAAGCGTGGTTTTCTTGGTGAGATATTCGATTTTTAGTCCGACCCCGGATGGGGAGACGGAAAATTCATTTTGTTAAGAACATACAATATGTGAGATATTCATGAAAAATATTTTTAGCCTTTTGGTTGTCTTAGTTATGCCGCTCTTTGCTCAACTGCCGGATGAAACCAACGGCAGAGTTCCGGAATTGGATGCATTTCACAAACCGATCTACGCTCTTTGGCATGAAGCATGGCCTGCGAAAGATGTCACGGAACTGAAACGGTTGTTTCCTTCGGTGGATAGTGCCTACAACAGATTATCCGCCGCTGTTCTTCCCGGCATTTTACGGGATAAGCAGGAGCAATGGGATGGAAAACGGACCGAATTGGGGAATGCAGTGAACGAATACGCTCTAAGCATTCGTGGAACAGATACTGCACGGATCCTTCTTGCGACGGAGAGTGTTCACATGCTGTATGAACACATGGTCAGAATTGTCAGACCGGTCACTCCGCAGATTGATGCGTTCCATCGGGTGTTGTATTCAATTCATCACTACTCTCTTCCCGAAAAAAATATGGAGAAGATCAACGTTTCAGCGGACGAGATCACCGTTGCTATGGATTCACTTGATCGGTCAAGTCTTCCGGCACGCTGGTCAAAGAAAAATGACCTGTATGAACGCCGGCGGAAGATCCTTTCAGACGGGGTGAAGGAATATGTCTCCGCTGTCCGATCAGGTCTGCCGTGGATTCAGATACAAAAAATTGAAAGTAATGTGCACGGAAGATATCAAATGCTTGAAAAAGTATTTGAATGAAACGTTCCGCTGTATTTCGGAACGTCATCAATGCAATCTGCATATTTTCTTAATATTTCATATCGGAAAGAATCATGAATAGCGAGCAGTCCACTGAAAGTCCCATTCATTCATCGTTTCGTCTGTATGAAGCATTTTCCACACAGCAACTGCCGATAGTATTTATGGTGCTGTGCATTGCTTCTGTCATTGCCAGCATCATCGCCGAATCATACGGTGCACTGAACGGCGTCATTATCGTTCTGAACATCGTATCGTACGTTGCAGGCGGATGGTTCGGCATTCAGGAGGCGTGGAAGAGTGCGCTGGAAAAAAAGATCAATGTGGATATGCTGATGATCTTATCCGCGATTGGTGCTGCGGCAGTGGATCAATGGCATGAAGGAGCGATACTTCTGTTCCTCTTTTCATTGTCGAACGTTCTTCAGACCTATGCGATGGACCGTTCACGTAATGCGATCAAAGCGCTATTGAAACTCCGGCCCAACAGCGCCACCGCAGTCCGGAACGGGAATGAAGTGCGCGTGCCGATCAGCGAACTGGTGATCGATGATCATATCATCGTAGTGCCGGGAGAAAGCATCGCTGCGGATGGAGTGATTGTTACCGGAAGTTCTGCTATCAATCAGGCCTCCATTACAGGGGAATCCGTGCCGGTGGACAAAGAGCAGGGTGATATCGTTTTTGCCGGAACGATGAATGGAAGCGGTACATTAGATATTCGCGTTACTCGTCTGGCGTCCGATTCCACATTGTCAAGGATCATTCAGATGGTGGAAACAGCCCAGCATCAGCGGGCGAAAACACAGGCTCTGCTGGAAAAATTCGAATCGTATTACGCTGTAGGTGTTATTCTTGCGACACTTGGTCTCATCTTGGTCCCATGGCTGATCCTTGGTAAAGAATTCTATACATCATTCTATCAAGCAATGGTAATTCTTGTTGTCGCTTCGCCGTGTGCGCTGATTATTTCAACGCCGGCATCGATCCTTTCCGCGATTGCGAACGGCGCCCGTAAGGGAATTCTTTATAAGGGAGGAGCGTATATGGAAAAAATGGCGGAGGTGAAATGTGTCGCCTTTGATAAGACCGGAACACTGACGCAGGGGAAGATGAAATTGACCGACATCTATGTTTCGGAAAAGAACCGGAATACGTTCAGCGAAGCGGATCTGCTGGGACTTTCTGCAGCATTGGAAGGGCGCTCTGAACATCCTATCGCCAAAGCAGTAGTGAATGAAGCTGTTGCACGAAGCATATCGATTCCCGTGATGGCGAATTTTGTCTCCATGGCCGGACGCGGCGTGCATGCAAAAGTGGACGGATATTTAACGTGGCTGGGCGGATACAGATTGTTTGAAGAGCATGGAGAGACGATCCCGGCAGATGTGATGAATGCAAAAGAGCGGTTTGAAAAAGAAGGAAAGACGGTGCTCATCGTGCATCGGGAACTCGGAAGGGATGGAGAAACAGGAATTCATGATGACGGTGGCTGGCCCGGCTGTATCGCCGTAGCTGATGTTGTCCGCGAAGATGCAGTTCTGGCGATCGCAGAATTGAAACGCATCGGCATTGTTGCAACAGTAATGCTGACGGGGGACAATCCTACCGTCGCAGCAAGTATCGCGAAACAGACCGGCATCGATGAGTTCCATGCAAACCTCCTTCCGGAACAAAAGGTGGAACTGCTGCGTGAACTGGAAAAAAAATACGGTCCCGTCGCGATGATCGGCGATGGAGTGAACGATGCACCTGCTCTTGCCACTGCTTCGATTGGAATTGCTATGGGAGCTGCGGGAACGGATGTGGCGATGGAAACAGCCGATGTTGTGCTGATGGGGGATGCGTTGACGAATATTCCGTATGCCATTCAATTGAGCAAGAGAGCCCGGCGCGTCGTATGGCAGAATATCCTCTTCTCACTCACAGTGATCGTTGTTCTTGTCGTTTCTGCTCTCGGTTTTGCTTTGCCGCTCCCCTTCGGCGTTGTCGGGCACGAAGGGAGTACGCTCATTGTTGTAGCGAATGGACTTCGTCTATTGAGACATAATTAATGCGGGGATGATCCAAATGAATTTATCTCTGCAGGAAGGCTGTGAGTTATTTCGCGGATATCGGTTCTTGCCCGTATGGATAAAATTGTTGTTCCGCAGGAGCAAAAGTGTTTATTGAATATTGGTAAGTCATTAGACTTTGCCCATCATTTTGCGAAACGGCTATTTTGGAGATCCTTAAAAATATCCACATCAGCGGATCGCCTCCTCAATTTTCCTCCCTCAAAATAGTTCACCTCTTTCTCAGAATGGGGATCATGATTTCTCATGCTGATGATAAATTTCATTCTAAGGAATATGAATAGCTTCTCACTCCGGCTGCGGCAAACGGTGTGGGGAAAAGATACTGTCTTCAGGATATTCAAAAATATGGTGAATTATATCTTCCACACCATATACCCGCTACCAATCTTCGTGAACTACTTCCTCGCAATTTGCCTGCAAGACCTATTAGGAGTGTTGAAGAACTTTACTTATTATGATCGCAGAATGTAACCGTAAGAATCGATCATTGAATTGGCATACCATGGACGAACGTTGGGAAAAAATAGCATACGGACTTTTCATCGCAGCGGTGATCGTTACTGTTGTGTTCGTTTTTGTGATGGATAAATCCGTTGATGAACGTTCCTCAGATTATTTCAATGAACAGGGGATCACAATGATGGACAAGGGGCAGTATGACAGTGCGATGTTGTTCTATCAACGAGCCATCAAATTGGACCCGAAGAACGTCAATCCATATTACAACCAAGGATTGACGCTCTACAAAAAAGGAAAACCGGACAGCGCCATTATCCTGTATGAAAAAGCATTGGAGCTCAATCCAAAGGATGCCGATGCGTACAACAATTTAGGAGTGGTGTATTTTGAGAAGGGGAATTATGATAAAGCTGTGCAGCTCTATGAAAAATCGGTCAAACTCAGTCCCAAGAAGATCAATCACTATTTCAATTTAGGCTATGTCTATCTGCACCATCAGGATGCGAAGAAAGCGATCGCAATGTTCCAAAAAGTGGTCGACCGCGATTCGAAATCATCCGAAGGATTCCGATGCCTTGGTGAAGCGTTTGGCTTGAACGGAGATACGGCGAAGCAGAAAGAGGCATATCAAAAAGCGGCTTCACTCGGTGATGATGAGAGCCGCCAATGGCTTACGGATCGTGGTATTTCGTGGTGATTGCTTCTTCAGAGGGACTCCATCTTCAAATGATTTGCATCTGGCCGTCCACTTCTCTATTTTCCCCCACACAGTAGTGCATTATTATTCCTGATGAAAGTGCCAAAGTGCACTATCCGTACAATGTGCGGTCGCAACCATGTCCATTCCGGTAATTCATTTGCTGATATTCTGACTTCAGAAAATATACTTTACCCGATTTAGACCATAGATATGCACTGTCACCCGATACTGTGCGTTCACGCCGGCAAAACTCTTCCAATAGTCATCACACTATTCCTAGGTGTCCTACACGGTTCGATGATAGTATTCATTAAAATAGTTTGATTCGAAGATGTAGATGTTCGGAATATCAACGAAAGGGATGATCATGTCTCGCACAATTGGAACACTATTAGCGCTGCTGTTGTGCAGTACTGTAATGATGGGCTGCACTTCAACTGTACAGGAAAGTGTCCTTCCTGAAGAACTGACCTCCAGTTCTTATGATCATATCAGTGAAGTGACACTGAATAACGGAACGATCATCCGGTTTGATGAATTAGGCGGACATGTCGTTACCACCATGACAGGACAATCCTTTACATCGACTGTGGTTGGGTACTCATGGGATAAAGTGAAAGTAGAGGAAAATTTCAATTCTGTGCTTGCCGCTAAGATCGGTAAAGAAAAAATCCAAACGGCAAATACAATGGGGATCATTATCCTCTCCGTTTCTGTGGTCGTAGGAGGATTAGTTACTGCATTTGCTATTGCAATGAGCGGAGTATAATCCTATGAAAAGATCATGTAATGTTTTGTCCTTATCAATAATTACGTTGATCCTGTCTACGACATGGATTCACTCTCAGCAGAGATCAATGGTCCGCGCAGTGCTCTTTCCGAAGACGGGTGTCGGCATCAGCGGGTATGTCTCTGTCGACCGATCAGGACAAAATACCGATACACTTTTGGTATCGACAAGGGGAAAAAAGGTAAAGATTCGCATTGATGAGATCGCACGAATGACCATATTGCCCCGCGACGCGGGAGGGAATTTCTTTCTTCTTGGTTCGATGATATGCGCCTATTCGGCGGCAATGTATTTCGGAACGGATGAGCATTCGGATTTTCTGCCGGAGCGCTTCACATCAAATGGTGCCTTGGCGTTTTTCACTCCTGTGGGAGCGCTTATCGGAGGCGGAGCAGGCGCATTGATCAGCTCAGGTTCATCGGATGAAGTGAATCTTGATTTTACCGGTGATGAGGATATGATACAAAACTCCAAAATACAATTGCTACAGATCATGTTTAACGAGCTGTCGGATGCTAAATATCATCTGATCGTTGATGCAGGCAAGGTTTTTGCAAAGACAACCGAGCAATTTGAACACAGTACCGGAAGTAAACGGAATACCGGGTCATTCAATTTGATGCGCAAGATCCAATTAACCTACTCATTGAATAAAACATTCGATGTTGGAATAGCGCGTCTTTGGAGCAGTGAACCAAAAGCGGCAACTTCGTCGTACACGAGCTATTCCACATTCGATGGAAGTAATACGACATACCAATACGGTTCGACAACAACTGGATATTCACAAACATACAAAGTTCTTGGGTATTACGTGGTCGGCAGTGCAAAACCATT
>CAIVNT010000597.1 GCA_903907305.1 uncultured Ignavibacteriota bacterium | reverse complement strand
GATTTTTAGAATAAAGTCAAACGCACTGTTTTGGAAAAACAATGAAGGTACTGGCTAAAGCCGTTAGCGATTGACCAAAGAATTCTGGCCGGGAGTGTCTGTTTTCATCACACTGACACTCCATATCCACGCAATAAATACAGGCTGCAGGAGCAGCCGCCACCACATTGCGCCGGATGAATAGGCGACATTTGGCAATACCGGTTGAGACCATGCTACATAGATATTTGCAGGAAAAATCGCCACAAGCATCACGATCATCAACAATCCGGCGAGTCTTCTGTATTTCGGTAATTGAATGCCGATCGCCCCTGCCATTTCGGCGATACCGGTGATGACAATAAAAAAATCCTGGAACGGAATGAACGGCGGCATCATTGCCTGATAAAAATCAGGAATGACAAAATGCATCGCACCGGCGACAAGAAAGAATCCTGTGGCAAGCCAGCGGAAGATCGTGGTAATGATGAGACGTGTCATATGACTGCCTTATTGAGAGGATGCTATTCTGAGTCCCGATGTTTTTTTCGGGACGAAGAATCCAAACATTTGTTCAGATTCTTCGCTCGCTTTTGGAAAAAAGTGGAGCTCGCTCAGAATGGCAAAAGTTGCTACATCAACGCATTCTTCAGGATCTCTTCCTGTTCCATCTGATGTCGTTTGAGCGAGCCGGTCGCGGTGCTGGCTGATGCTGCCCGACCTGCGTAGCGCAATTTCTGTGAGACAAGAACGTCCTCTCGCAAACGGTCAGCGAGGAAATTCCACGCACCCATATTCTTTGATTCTTCCTGAAGCCATACAATATCCTGCGCTCCGGAGTATTTAACGAATATCTCTTTCAGTTCTTCCGAGGGATACGGATAGAATTGTTCCACGCGAACCAACGCAACATTATTCAGAGCGTGATCTTTCTGCATCTGCAGCGCATCGTAATATACTTTGGCCGAGCAGAGAACGATCCGATCCACATTTGCCGGGAGAGCATTCGCATCATCGATCACTTTATGGAATTTCCCTTCGGTGAATTCGGCGGGCGATGAGATCACGAGAGGATGACGGAGCAGAGATTTCGGTGTCATCATGATCAGCGGCTTGCGCTGTGCATCGCGCATCTGTCTGCGAAGCACGTGGAAATACTGAGCCGGTGTAGAAAGATTACAGACCTGCATATTCTCTTCCGCGCACAACTGCAGATACCGTTCGAGACGTGCGCTCGAGTGTTCCGGTCCTTGTCCTTCATAACCGTGCGGCAATAATAATACAAGATCACACGGCTGCTGCCACTTCGCTTCGGATGCTGCAATGAACTGGTCGATGATCACCTGCGCGCCGTTGGCAAAATCGCCAAACTGGGCTTCCCATAAGACCAGCGAGAGCGGATCGGATACACTATATCCGAATTCAAACCCGAGGATCGCAAATTCGGACAAGAGACTGTCATAAACGTATACTGTTCCCTGTCCTTCGCGGATATGCTGTAGCGGAACGTGCTCTTCCCCGGAATTTGCGTCGTAGAGGATAGCGTGACGGTGACTGAATGTACCGCGGCCGACATCCTCTCCGCTGAGTCGGACATCATTTCCTTCATGGACGAGCGTCCCGAATGCGAGTGCCTCGGCAAATCCCCAATCGATCTTCGTTTCCGGATTGAATGTCCGGCGTTGTTCGAGCATCTTTACCAGTTTTGCGTTGGCAGAGAAACTCTCCGGAACTGTTCCGAGCCGTTCTGCCACGCCACGGAGCATCTCAAATGAAACTTTCGTTTCACGGAACGGCTGCATTGCTACGATCTGTTCCTGCGTCACAGCAAGCGCAACTTCCGCTTTCAAATGCATCTCCCGTTTGTGCGATGCTTCATGAGCGCGTTCATACCGTTCTTTTGAATCGTGCTGAATCTGTTCATACTCTTCGCGCGTCAGCTCTTTATCCAGGATAAGACGTTCGCCGTATAATTCATGGACGGTGCGATGTGCTTTGATCTTTTTATAGAGCAAAGGCTGTGTGTAGCTTGGCTCGTCCCCTTCGTTATGACCGTATTTACGGAAACAGAACATATCGATGACCACATCCTTTTTGAAACGGTTGCGGTATGCAACGGCAAGCGCCGCGACTCGAGCACACGCTTCGGGATTGTCCCCGTTCACATGGAAGATCGGAGCCTGCACCATTTTCGCGACATCTGTGCAATACGGAGTGGAACGCGCATCGTCCGGCGACGTGGTAAATCCGATCTGATTGTTGATGATTACGTGGATCGTTCCGCCGGTGCGGTACCCTTTTAATTGCGAAAGATTGAGTGTTTCGGCGATGATCCCTTGTCCCGCAAAGGCCGCGTCGCCGTGAACGAGGATGGGGATCGCCTTTTCACGATTCGTATCGCCGATACGGTCCTGCATCGCGCGGACCATTCCTTCGATCACCGGATTCACCGCTTCCAAATGACTCGGATTCGGCGCCACTTCCACCGTGATCTGTTTTCCATTCAGCGTGGTGTGCACGCCATGGGCGCCGAGATGATACTTCACATCGCCGGAACCCTGGATCGATTTCGGATCGACATTCCCTTCGAATTCGGAGAAGATCTTCGCCAACGATTTTCCGATCGTGTTTGCCAGAACATTCAGACGTCCGCGATGCGCCATACCGATCACTGCGCGTTCAGCGCCGAAATCCGCCAGATCATCAAGGATAACATCGAGGATCGTCATGAACGACTCTGCACCTTCAAGCGAGAATCGTTTGTGTCCGATGAATTTCGTGTGGATATAATTTTCGAATCCTTCCGCATGGATCAGTTTCTTCAGCAGCTGTATCTTCCGTTCCCTCGGCAGCGGCGGCCGGTTGCGTGACGGTTCCATCTTCATGATGAGCCACTTCTTCTGTTCAGGATCCTGAATATTCATGAACTCAACGCCGATCGAACCGCAATACGTTGCATACAGCGTATCCATGATCTCACGAAGCGTTGCTTTCGTGTACCCTTCTTTATTTGAGAAAAGGAATTCACGGTCCAGATCCCACACGGTCAGTCCGTAATATCCCGGATCGAGCTCGGGATGGTTCTTTGGTTCGTCAACGAGCGGATCGAGATGCGCGATCAAATGTCCGCGTACGCGATACGCATTCACCAACTGCTGAACACGGGCCTGCTTTTCAATGATCTCATGATTCGAACCGCCGTCGATCCCCATCGACGTGACATCGTTAGACCATTTTATTGATGTGAACGGAACATGAAGGTCGTGGAACAGATCATCATAAAATTTTTCTTCACCGTTGACAAGAGTGTGGATATACTGGAGAAATTGTCCCGACTCCGCGCCCTGGATCACGCGGTGATCGTACGTGCAGGTGATGTTCATGACCTTGCTGACACCAAGCGCGGAAAGTGTCTGCGGAGACATTCCCTGATGCGCCGCATCGTAACCGATGGAACCGGTAGCGATGATCGCTCCTTGTCCGGGCATTAAGCGCGGTGTGGAGGAAACTGTTCCGACAGTCCCGGGATTCGTCAGTGTAATGGAAGTTGATTGGAAATCGGATGGATCCAAAGCGGACTTTCGCGCCTTCTCGATGATGGAATCATACGCAGAAAGGAATTGAGCAAAGTTCATTCCTTCAGCATCTTTGATATTCGGAACAAGCAGCGATCGTGTTCCGTCCTTGCGCGTCATATCCACAGCAATGCCGATATTGATCTGCGTTTTCTCATCCTTATATGCTTGCCCCTCAACACGCGCGAACGATGCATTGATGTTCGGATATTTCTTGAGTGCTTTCACTATGGCCCATGCAACGATGTGCGTGTAGGAAACTTTTCCGCGCGAGCGCGAGCCGAGATATTTATTCAGCAGCGAACGGTTCTCATCCAACACTTTTACAGGAATGATGCGGAGAGATGTCGCGGTCGGAAGCGATAACGATGCTTCCATATTGTCCACGATCTTTCCCGCAACACCGCTAATGGCGGAGAGCTGCTTGTGGACGGAGGCCAATGACGGCACCGGTTTTGCTGTTGGCACAGGTGAGATGGACTCCACCTTTGCAGACTTCTTCGGCAGATCGACCGACCCGGATGCTACGACCTCGGCAAATAACTGCTGCCATGTTTCGTTCACCGAGTTCGGATCATCGATATATTGCTGAAGCACATCCCATACATAGCTCGTGTTCGGACCGAAGGACTCTAAAACCCGTTCAAATTTCTCGGAAATACTATTTGCGGACATATTTACTTTCTTAAGGAGACCAATGTTTTGCTTATTTAGGACTAAAATATACGATTTTCCTACAACTAAGAAAAGTTAGAATAAACATAAAAAAGGCACGTTGGTGAACCACCAATCGTGCCTTATTCATTGCCTTATTGAAGTGGTTAGCCGCGCATCAGTTTTTTATACCTGATACGGTGAGGCTGACTGGCGTCGATGCCGAGTTTCTTCTTGCGGAATTCCTCATACTCGGAATAGTTGCCGTCGAACCACTGCACCTGACTCTCCCCTTCGAACGCGAGTATATGCGTTGCAACGCGGTCAAGGAACCAGCGATCATGGGAAATGACCACGGCACATCCGGCAAATTCTGACAATGCTTCTTCCAGAGCGCGGAGGGTGTTCACGTCAAGATCGTTCGTCGGTTCGTCCAGCAGCAGCACGTTCGCTTCCTGCTTCATTGTCTTGGCAAGATGCACGCGGTTGCGTTCACCGCCGGAAAGCTGTCCAACCAATTTTTGCTGATCACCGCCGGTAAAATTGAAGCGTGCAACATAGGCGCGGGAATTTACTTCGCGCGTTCCGAATCGGAGGATCTCTTCACCGCCGGAGATCTCATCCCAAATTGTTTTGCTCGGATCAAGGGGACGGTTCTGATCGACATACGCTAATTTCACTGTCTCGCCAATGGTGATAATTCCGGAGTCCGGTTTCTCCTGTCCCGTGATCATTCGGAAGAGCGTCGTCTTTCCTGCGCCGTTCGGACCGATCACACCAATGATACCGCCGGGAGGAAGATTGAAGTTCATATTCTCATACAAAAGATTGTCGCCGTATCCTTTCGCAACATTCTCCGCATTGATCACCACGTCGCCGAGACGCGGTCCTTTGGGAATGAATATCTCGATCTCTTCATTCCGTTTTTCGTGTTCTTCGGAGAGCATCGATTCGTAGGATGAAATACGCGCTTTGCTCTTTGCATGGCGTCCTTTCGGATTCATGCGGACCCACTCCAACTCTTTCTTCAGCACTTTCTGACGTTTGGATTCCTGCTTCTCTTCTACTTCAAGTCGTTTGGATTTCTGCTCGAGCCATGATGAATAATTTCCTTCGAACGGAATTCCTTCGCCCCGATCCAACTCCAGGATCCATCCCGCAACATTATCCAGGAAATAACGGTCATGCGTCACGGCAAGTACTGTCCCTTTGTATTGCGCAAGATGCTGTTCAAGCCACGCAACAGATTCCGCATCGAGATGGTTCGTCGGTTCGTCAAGCAGCAGCACATCAGGTTCCTGCAGCAGAAGACGGCACAAAGCAACACGGCGCTTTTCACCTCCGGAGAGTGTCGTAACGGATGAGTCACCGGGAGGACAACGGAGTGCATCCATCGCTTGTTCCAGTTTGCTGTCCAGATCCCACGCGCCGATCTGATCGATTTTTTCCTGAAGGGTTCCCTGCTTCTCCAGCAGTTTGTCGAAATCCGCATCCGGTTCCGCGAATTTTGCATTGATCGCTTCGTATTCTTTCAGAAGATTCACTGTTTCCTGTACACCCTCTTCCACAATTTCTTTCACGGTCTTCTTCGGATCGAGTTCCGGTTCCTGCGACAGATAGCCGAACGTGATCCCTTTCTGGGACTGGATCGTTCCCAGATAATCTGTATCAACACCGGCGATGATTCGGAGCAGTGTGGATTTACCGGCACCGTTCAGACCAAGGACGCCGATTTTCGCGCCGTAATAGAAAGAGAGGTAAATGTCTTTAAGAACCTGTTTGTTCGGCTTGTGGACTTTTCCGACGCCGACCATGGAAAAAATAATCTTGGTATCGCTCAATTGCGTTCCTTTCGTAACTCACCATCTGATAGAAAATGAAATTTTGCTCACGAATATACCGAAAAAATCGGTCATTTCTTAAGATGATTTTTTACTTCGAAAGAATACCATATTCATTCCTGATGGATTCCCGCTAAAAACTGCGGGAATGAGACCCATAAGTTGCAACGTTCCTATCCACTGGTGATTTTTTTTGGGAATCTCGGAAAGAATTTGTCATGTAAGCATCAACGACCGACATTCCGTTACCTTGCATCTATACCATCCGTTATGTATTTTCTTCAAGTATATTACTTTAATTTTACACTTTTCGCCAATTGCCCATGGAACAATCACTGCTCACCGTCGAAAATTTACGATTCAATTCCGCATTCAAGTATGTGGCTGATATGAATCTGAATGCCATATTGAAAATGTGTAAGGAAGAAAAATTTCCGGCAAATACTCAGATCTTTCAGGAAAATACACGCGGCGAACGGCTCTATTTTGTGCTGGATGGAAGGATCAAGATCTCCAAAGTGACGAAATACGGGGCGGAAACAGTGCTCGCATATCTGACCAAAGGGGATTTCTTCGGCGAAATGGAATTACTCGATGATCAGGTCCGCTCAGCACGAACCACTGCCGTGGAACCGACCACCTGCGCAAGCATCAGCAAGCAGGATTTCGATAACATGCTGAAATCGAACAACATCATTCAGCTGAACATCCTGAAAAGTGTCACCAAACGGTTACGCAGTGCAGATCAGACGATCGTGAATGAACTCGACAGGACCGTTGAGATCTCGAAACAGCACATCAGCAAACTGAATCTTCTCATCGATGCGGCGAAGACGATCAACTCCTCCCTCGATCTGGAAAAACTTCTCGACATCATTTTAGAAACAGCCATCAAATCCATCGCAGCGGACCGCGGAACACTCTATGTTGTGGACGAACTGAAGGGCGAGATCTGGTCCAAAGCACTTCGCGGAAGCGAAGTGATCGAGATCCGTCTTCCTCTCGGTAAAGGTCTTGCGGGATATGTCGCGAAGACCGGCGAGATCGTCAACATCCCCGATGCATATAACGATCCGCGATTCAATCCCGAAGTGGACAAGAAGACCGGCTACCGCACAAACAATATGCTGACGATGCCGATGAGAAACCGCGACGGAAAAACGATCGGTGTCTTCCAGATGCTGAACAAAAAAGGGGGACCGTTCACGCCGTCCGATGAAGAATTTTTGAATGCACTTTCTATTCACGCATCCGTCGCCATCGAGAATGCACGTCTTGCTCAGGAAATGGTGCAGAGCGAACGTCTCTCCGCTGTCGGCCGAATGGCGAGCACCATCATCCACGACATCAAGAATCCGATGGGAACCCTCCGCGTGTATGCGCAGGTGATGAAAAAGAAGGGCGGAAACGAGGAAGTAACAAAGCTTGCAGACGAGATGATCCATCAGGTGGACCGCTTCGTGAACATGGCGCAGGAAATCCTGGATTTCAGCAAAGGTGTCAGTTCCACAAATATCGAGGAAGTGGAGTTCGAGGATGTCATGGAAGGGGTGCTGATGTTCATCGAAAAAGATCTGACGAAGAACAATAT
Organism: uncultured Ignavibacteriota bacterium; assembly: GCA_903907305.1. Lineage (GTDB taxonomy): Bacteria > Bacteroidota > Ignavibacteria > UBA10030 > UBA8401 > UBA8401. The sequence continues at coordinate 498 of CAIVNT010000597.1, read as the reverse complement.
CAAACTTGACAAACGTTTATCGTTCAAAGGAAAAGTAAAACTCGATCAGGACAAGGTGGCGCGTGTTTTCTACAACATCGCCAGCAACGCGCGCGATGCAATGCCCCAGGGCGGCACGCTCATTGCACTGACAGAAGATATCGGCGGAATGGTGAAGATCGAATTCACCGACTCAGGGACCGGTATGCCGGAAGAAGTGAAACGGAGGATCTTTGAGCCGTTCGTCACCTATGGAAAAAAACACGGAACAGGTCTTGGTATGTCCATCGTGAAGAAAGTGATCGACGACCACAAAGGAAAGATCGAGATCGAAAGCGAAATGGGAAAAGGAACGACCATTCGCATGATGCTTCCGACGATGCAGGCGTAATATAAAGGCGTAGGACACTTTCAAATCGTCCTACACCTTTTTTAATTACTATTTCAACAACACCATCCGTTTCATACTCACAAAATTCCCCGCTTGCATCGAATAAAAATACATTCCGCTTGATAACG
>CAIVNT010000596.1 GCA_903907305.1 uncultured Ignavibacteriota bacterium | reverse complement strand
CGTGTTGTTCTGCTGTGGTGCAAAAGTTTGCGCTTCACTTTTGTGAATGAAGAAAAGATCGGGCAGCTGCGCACGGACAAGTCGAAGTATGTTATTGCATCCTGGCATGGTTCAATGTTTGTCGGCTGGTTTCTTCACCGTCCGGTAAAGGGCAGAAGGATTTCCGCACTCGTCAGTCAGAGTAAGGACGGAGAATTCCTTTCAACGATCCTTGAGCGATGGAAGTATTCGATGATCCGCGGATCAAGTCATATCGGCGGAAAAGAAGCGATGCAGCTGATGGTGGATGCGGTGAACGGCGGCAGTGCTCTTGCGATCACTCCGGATGGTCCCCGCGGTCCGAGACATGAAATGAAAATGGGAGCCGTCCGTGCGGCGCAAAGGACAAATGTTCCTTTGGTGCTTGCGGGCATCGCGATGGAGAAGAAGAAACATCTGCGGAGCTGGGATGCATTTGAAGTGCCGATGCCGTTCTCGAAAATTGCGGTCCATTACAGCGATCCCATCATGGTGCCGGGCGAATTGACCGGCGAGCCGCTGGACCGGTTCAAAAAAACGATGGAAGAAATGCTGAATCAACTGACAATGAATGCAGAACAAACGTTAGCAGGCGGGAAAGCGTGAAACCGCATCCGCTCTATTTTCCATTGTCTTTGCTCTACGGTTCTGCAGTATGGCTTCGGAATTTGTTCTTTGATGTTGGACTGTTCAATACGATCGATGTTGGTGTTCCGGTGATCTCTGTTGGGAACCTTACCGCGGGCGGCACAGGTAAAACGCCCATCGTGAAAGAAATTGTAAAGATCCTTTTGGAGTCCGGGAAGAAAACAGCCGTTGTCAGCAGAGGATATGGAAGAGAATCAACAGGGACAGTGATCGTCAGTGATGGAAAGAATATCCTCGTAGACACGCTTTCATCCGGTGATGAGCCGATGATGATCGCACGCAGTCTTCCTTCGGTGATCGTTATCTCCGATGAGGACAGGGTGCGTGGTGCACGTGTCGCGATCGATGACATGGGTGCGGAAGTGATCGTGCTGGATGACGGATTCCAGCATCGCAGGATCCATCGTTCAAAGAATATAATACTTATGGATGCGCGTCTGATGCCGTTCGATACCATGATGCTCCCCGCCGGATTCCGCCGGGAATTTTTGAGCAGTCTCAAGCGGGCGGAAGCGGTGCTGATCACCAAGGTAAAAGATTCGAACGAAGCGGATGTGCTTCTGACGGATGAACGGATCGGCAATGTGGCGCATCGTTTCTCAAGTTCATTTGTTCCGACCGGGATCAAACATTTCTCCGGCGGTGCGATGCAGTCACTGGAGATCCTGAAAAAACATTCCGTTGTAGCGTTATGCGGGATCGCTTCACCCGATTCGTTCCAAAAAAGTATAGAGGGGTGCGGAGCAGTTGTGAAAGAGATGTTCTCCTTCGAAGATCATCATCAGTTCACACGCAATGAAGCGGATGCGGTTGTTGCTTCATTCCATCGGAACAAAGCAGATTTTATATTGACGACGGAAAAAGACGGTGTGCGCCTTGATGGTGTTTCCGAAATGTTCCATCATCTTCCGGTATCGTGTTTGGTGATGGATGTTGAATTCCATCAAAATGATCTTTGGAAACGATTTGTGCTGGAGTTGTAAATTATGAAGATCGCAGTGACCGATACCGGAAGGCCGGTGAAACAGAAATTGTATATGGATTGGTTGCAGTCATTCGATCCGAATGCGGAATTAGTGAATGTTTCCTACAACGACGGTGATAGTGATATTTCCGGGTTTGACGGATTGGTGCTGACCGGCGGTGAAGATGTCGATCCGCTGTTATCAAAAGCGTCCCCAATAACACTTGTAGAATCGATCGACCGCCGACGGGATGATGTGGAATTCCAATTGCTGGAACAGGCAATGAAATTCAAGATGCCGATCCTTGGAATTTGCCGCGGACTGCAGGTGACGAATGTTTTCCTCGGCGGAACGCTGATCGCCGATCTGCCAAGCGCAGGATATCGAGCGCACACGGCGGCGGCGGACGAACCGGTGATGCATCATACAGTGAGAGTGAGTGATGATTCATTGCTTCAGCGTATGACACGAATGAAGCATGGACGGGTCAATTCCTATCATCATCAAGCTGTGATGGAATGTGCCGGTGAACTTGTCGTGAGCGGTCAGTCGGAGGACGGTGTGACGGAAGCAATGGAATGGAAAGAGAAGGCCGGCAGGTCTCCGTTGATGCTGGTGCAATGGCATCCTGAGAGAATGATGGACCGGAGCAATCCGTTCACCACAGCAGTCGGTTCGTTCGTGTTTGCAGAAGCAAAAAAATTTAATTCAACGAAGTAACAAAGTGCAGTAATGCCTGACCGACAACGGTGCGGGCGCATAATGTATAACAGTGGGCGAGATGCCCGAAAGGAACAGTGAGTTATGAAACTTTCCGATTATAAATATCCGATTCCGCGAAATCTTATTGCAAAATATCCGGCGAACCCGCGCGACCATGCTCGGCTTCTGGTGATCAACCGAAAAGAAGAGACGATCGAGGACCGGCATTTCTATGATGTGGCGGAGTATTTCGAAAAAGGAGATACGATCGTTGTGAACGAGACGAAGGTGTTCAGGCGCGTCTCATCGGAAAAAAAGAGAAGACGAATGCCAAAATCGAAGTATTCCTTCTTCGCCAGCTGAATGTTGAGGATAATATATGGGATGTGATCGTCGACCCTGCACGGAAAGTGCGTATCGGAAACAAGATCTATTTCGACAACGGTAATCTCTGGTGCGAAGTGATCGATAATACCACATCGCGCGGCAGGACCGTCCGATTCAACTATGCGGGCGATTTCTTCAAAGTGATCGATAAGATCGGACTGACACCGCTGCCGAATTATATCAAACGCGATCCGACACCGAAGGATAAGGAATCATACCAGACGATCTTCGCCGAAAAGGTCGGTGCTGTTGCTGCTCCCACTGCCGGTCTGCATTTCACGAAGGCGCTTCAGAAAAAGATGGAGAAAAAAGGGGTCGTGTTCGCTCCCGTTACCCTTCATATCGGACTTGGAACATTCCGCGCTGTTGAGGTGGAAGATCTGACGAAGCACAAGATGGATTCCGAGTTCTTCCAGGTGGAAGAACCGACCGTGAAACATGTGAACAAATCGATCGACGGACGGAAAAAAGTCTGCGTTGTCGGCACCAGCGCAATGCGCGCGGTGGAATCATCCGTCACGACAGACGGACATTTGAAACCGCTGCGCGGATGGACCGATAAGTTCATCTTCCCGCCGTATGATTTCAAGATTGCAGACCGTTTGATCACGAATTTCCATATGCCCGAATCGACATTGCTGATGCTGGTAGCGGCGTTTGCGGGACATGAACTGACCATGCGTGCATATAAGCATGCCATTAAAAAAGGTTACCGGTTCTACAGCTACGGCGACGCAATGCTTATTATCTAAGATGATATGATAGACCAATTCCTCACATCGAAGTTCGCTGTTTTTCTCATCATCAATCTGATGCTGTTGAGTATCTTCGGGTATCTGATGACCCGAAAGGATCTGCTCTCCTATTTTTCAAAGGGGAAAT
>CAIVNT010000595.1 GCA_903907305.1 uncultured Ignavibacteriota bacterium | reverse complement strand
CGAGTGTCCTGCTCTTCGGATTCCGCTCGAAGCGGGATTCACAAAGCGGAACTTCTATCGGGGGTCCATCATAATAGATTCCCGCCAAAAGTCCCGCCATTTGAGATTCCGCCTCGCGGGATTTCAGAAAGCGGAACATGCGGCCAACGGCCCCGTTGGGGGAATGACATTGCAAAATAACACTTGATGAATCAGAAGACATCAATGACAAATACAATCACTGATTCTCATCCTCGTATTCGTTCTTGTATCCTTTCAGACCGCTTACGATGGCCGCAGCGATCTTCTTTTGTCCGGACGGACTGCGCAGAAAACGTTCATCCTTCACGTTGGAAAGATAACCGGTCTCAACCAGCACGTTTGGCATGGATGCTCCCACCAGCACATAGAATCCTGCCTGCTTCACCGGCTGACGCTGTCCTTCCATCTGCGCACTCATCGTCTCTTCGAGCATCTCCGCAAACCGCTCGCTCGCCTTTACGTATGAGCTTTGCGCCATAGTGAGAATGATAAAATTCTCTTCCGTCAGTTCCTGATAACGGTCCTCATAATCCTTTTCGAGTTTCACCACATCATTTTCTTTTTCGGCGATGCGGATGGCATCTTCCGTTTTTCCGGGACGGAGCAGATAGATCTCGAATCCGTTTGCCGAAGATGGTTTGCGCTCAGTGGAATTACAATGAATGCTGATGAATAATTTACCTTCGGTTTCATTGGCGATCTGTCCGCGGCGGTACAGCTCTATAAACCGGTCTGTCTTTCGAGTGTAGATCACTTTCACATCCGGCATTTCCTTTTTGATCATTTCACCGAGCTTCAAACCGATTCCGAGCGTGATATCCTTTTCGCGCGTTCCGATCAATCCGATCGCGCCGGGATCGTGCCCGCCGTGTCCCGGATCGATCACAACCACATCCAATTTCCATTTCTTTTTCTGTTTTTCAATGCTCTTTACTACCTGCTGATGCGCGCGTTCGGCTTGCCGCCGCCTGATAGCGGACGAATCGATCTTCGGCTCTTTCTTTTCATCCGGCTGCGGAATGAGCGTAAGAATGATATCATCGGTCAGCTGATCCTGAACGATCTCGGATTGGGCAACCTTGCCGCGTATCTGGAAAGAAAGCTGAAGGGCCGTCTCGGACTGCAGCGGTTTCACTCTGCGGATGATTCCTGAAGCGAATGTTGTATCGAACATCATCGTATCGCATTGTGCACCGACAAGCGTAACATAGATCCATTCACCCGTCTGCAGCATACGGTTAAAATCTTTTACTTTGGAAGTGAGATGAATGCGGAACATTGTCCCATTCGTTTTTTCTTCCAGGGAATATCCGGCGATCATCGATACTTTCGGGATCGTATCTTCGGCGGGGGCGGTATCTTCCGTTGAAGTCGTTTCACGGCCGATGGATAATGACGCATCTGCTGATGAGCGGAACAGTTCGATCAGCTCGCCGCTCTTCACAAAATATTTCCCACCGTCGAACTTCACCGGAACGGTCAGTTGAAGCACACGCTGACGTTTTGATTCGGTATTGGTGATGACCACGAAGAAATTGTCCGCCGTAAATTTTATCACGTTGGACTGTGTCTTCGCTTCGATCTTTTTCAGTGACGCATTTTCGTACGCATCCAATCCCAGGAACAATACAAGATCTTTTACGGAAATATAACGGACTGCACCTACCGTGGACGAAACGACAAATCCGCTCTTGCCGGACGCAGAGATCCGCACGGAGTCCGTCTGCGCTGATGCCATTGTCAGTCCGCATACTGTAAGAATGATTTGAACCCATCTCAAAAATGAATCTACATAGGGAATT
>CAIVNT010000594.1 GCA_903907305.1 uncultured Ignavibacteriota bacterium | reverse complement strand
GAAGCTATTGGGAAAAAGATCTTACGGATATGAAAAAGGAACTACACGAACGGAAATGGGAGATCGATTCGCTTTGTTATACCGTTCGTCTCTCGTATGAATATTGGAAAATAACGGGAGATGCTTCGGTATTCGATGCAGAGTGGAAACAGGCATCATCACTGATCGTGAAGACATTCCGCGAGCAGCAGCGGAAGAGCGGTAACGGTCCATACAAATTTCAGCGTGAAACCGCTGTTGCTTCCGATACCGTTCCGATGGGAGGATATGGAAATCCGACACGAAAGATCGGACTGATCCATTCCATGTTCCGTCCATCAGATGATGCGTGTCTGTATCCGTTCCTGATCCCTTCCAATTATTTTGCACTCACTTCCCTGCGGCAATTGGCAGAGATTAACAAAGATGTGATAGGCGACAGTTTCATGGAGCGTGAATGCCGTTCTTTTGCCGATGAACTCGAGTCCGCACTGAGACAATACTCGATCATCGATGAGGCAATACGAGGGAAAGTGTTCGCATACGAGATCGATGGATTCGGGAACACTGTTTTTATGGACGATGCGAATATTCCCAGTCTGATGGCAATGCCCTATCTCGGCGCATGTTCAGTCAATGATCCGCTCTACCAGAATACACGGAAATATCTGCTCAGCGATTCAAATCCCTATTTTTTCAACGGCATAAGCGCAGAAGGGATCGGCGGCCCTCATGTGGGAATGGATATGATCTGGCCGATGGGATTAACGATCCGTGCAATGACAAGCACCGATGCCGATGAGATACGGAATTGTCTGCGAATGGTAAAACGAACGCACGCGGGAACGGGATTCATGCATGAATCATTTCACAAAGACGAACCTGCACATTTTACACGGAAATGGTTTGCGTGGGCAAATACTTTATTTGGAGAGTTGATTGTGAAATTGGTGAATGAAAGACCGGAGTTGATGAACGAACAATTTTGATTTTACTGCCCGACAAAGGAAATGATCTTCTCCAGTGTAGGATCATATAGCTCAGCCATTTTTTCCACTGTTCCCATGTGTGAACGGCCCGGCAGCACTTCATACTGCACAAGAACATTCTTCTGCTTTGCCGCTTCTACAAATTCGAGAACGGTCTGCTGCTTTGGCGGATCAAACAGTTCTTCATCCGCGAGCATAATAAGCGTCCTTGGCATTGCAGCATTCACATGATGAATCGGAAGGCTGTTCGTAAAATCCTTTTTCGATCCGAAGATCTTAAAGAACCAGTCATTCCGGAACAGGTTTTGTTCCTGAGCCGCAGAGAGGGATCTCAAACTTCCCGCATCGCTCATCATCGCCCCCATGGAGACACATCCTCTTACATCGGAGAGTTTCAGTCCAAGTTCTGCGAAATAGGACGAATCCGTACAGACCAATGCTGCAAGATGCCCCCCCGCACTGTGACCGACAATAAAGATCTTCGTCGAATCACCGCCGTATTGACCGATATTCTCTTTCAGCCACAGGAATGCTTTGGCAACATCCCGCGGTTGTGCTGGCCAGAGTGAATCCTCAAACAGCCGATAACTCATTACCGCACAAGCAATTCCGCGTTTCTGAAAATTCTCTCCGATCTGACTATAGGGGAAATCTTTTCTGTCGCCGGATACAAAGCTTCCGCCATGAATGAAAAGGATAACAGGGAATTTTTGAACAAATGGAAGATAGAGGTCGAGGGAATTCTTTTGGATCAGCAATGAAGAATATGCGATATCAGTCTCAACCATTCCAAACGTATTAACAATGGTCTTGTTTGTACCGAAAAGAAGCACAGTGGTCAAAAAAACAAAGATAATTGAAAGAACAATACCATTCTTCACAAGAGTGCCCTATCTTATTTAACGCGAGAGTCTCACAAATACCTATTAACTGTCATGCTGAACTGAGACGAGTATGTTTGGTGAAATTGTCACACTTCTGCCAAAGGCATCACTTTGTGAAACTCGGCTTAATGTGATAATTTTGAATAGAAACCGTTTTTGAGACCGCGACTATTCAACTATTCAGCAAAGATATTACGTTCACCATCAGTGACAGTTGCACTACAGTTGTCATGAATCTTTCATTTGTTAGTTATTT
>CAIVNT010000593.1 GCA_903907305.1 uncultured Ignavibacteriota bacterium | reverse complement strand
CTTTTTCTTGTGGAAATTTCCGGAGTACCTGTATTTCCTCTATAGGCTCAGAAGCAAATTCAAGAGCAAATATATCAAGATTCATTTTGCTCAGAGCTCCAAATATTGGTTCAAAGCTCCCCTGCGCTACATGTTTTCTCGATCGATGACCTCGACAAACGTGGATACCAGTTTGAACATTCTTTACCCCATCAACCGCGCAATTGATACCGTGTATAGCTAATTCCAACTCACGCTCACGATCCGCAAGCGTAATCTTTACTTTAGGATTTAGACCAGAAGAATTGTATTCCTTCCCGATCAAACGACCAATCATCGCATCATCAAATTGTATGGTATCAACACCAACCTTTATGAGATTATGTATTTCTATTCTCAGTATATTCGCAACATCTTCAATTAATTCTTCACGAGTTTTATATGCCTCTTTACTAAAATCTGGATCGTAGAACCATCGCTCTATCATATATGGACTTGGCAATGTCGCTTTCACTTTATGGCTAGATACCTTTTTCACGAATGATACTTCGGACACTGCAATTGGAGTCACATATTCGAGTTTATGAACAATTGCAGGCCAATACCGTTTAGTCCCATCGAGGACTGTAACTTCAATTTTATCGTTTTCAAAACCTTTTACGTATTTTGAAAACCCTTGGATATAACTTTTTCGTCTCCATTCACCATCAGTAATGACATCAATGCCGGCTAACTCCTGTAATGTTATAGCCAAAGGTATTGCTTCGTCGAGTTTAGACTGAAGGTTTTCTTCGGTGATTAATCCGTTTTCGCTATTTTGTAGTTCTTGTAATATCCAAGAAGGACGTGGTAAGCTTCCAATGACAGATGTTTCAAATAATTTCATCACAATCCTTTATTTACAATAGTGCCATTTGGCCCCTGTTAGTTTTTACGTTTTTTTGTAGGATTAAGATCATAATACAACGTAACATATTCTTTGACAACTTTTATCGAACGTCCAGTAATTTCTTTGATCGCCGGTTCATCCAGTCCTCTACGAAGAAGTTTTTTAATCTGATCGTATTGTTTGATATACCGATCAACAGCACTTTGACTGTGTGATGTTTTTAATACGATATCTGCTGGTGATATTCCTTGTTCATACAAGTTAATGATGATGCCTTTGTGTGTCGGAAGACTTCCCTGATCCAACACATATCCTTTCAGCGGTAATATCTCTCCCGTCTTCTTTTGATACGCATCAAGATACTTTCTAATTGTTGATAAGCTCCGGTTCATTAACACGCTGAGTTCTGCGCCGTTGAGTAACCCGCCTTGTTTCTTCGCGCTCTTGAGCAACCGGACCATCGTTTCGATATCTCTCGCTTCACGATGCTCGTAGTTACTGTTGCGATCTCCTTTTTTGTAATAAATTCTTCGCTCAACATCTTCACTCGTAATCAATGGCAGAGTTACCGTTATGCTCGCGTAATCTTCCGCCTTCTTCCCATAACTCTGTCGTTGACCGTCGTCTTTGGTTGTGCGGAAAACTATTTCACCGATTCCTACCGATGACTGCGGCGGTGAACATTCGCGCACTAAATCTTCAATGTCATCGGCTAACATCTGAATGATTTTTCGCGAACCCAGTATTTTATATTCTCGCTCCAGGAGCACCGTTATCGCACTTAACAGGGTTCGCTTCGTAATCCCTTCGTAGCGGTCTCGTATCGGATGTAAACTCATATACTGCCTCCGATCATACGAACCGCTCGTTTTCCACTGATTTTTCTGCTTTTTTTTAGATCCTCTCGATACCCGTTTCGCTCAATCAATTCTTCAAGATTCTTTTTCTTCGTCGGATCCTTTTTACTCTCTTCGAGCAACAGCTGATACTGCTTGATAATGTTTCTTGATAACCCGGTAACAGAACTGATCTCTTCCACCTGCCGTATCCGGTGACGCTCTGCCATCACGACCTTCGTAAAACTCTCCAGATACCGCTTAATCGCACCTACGCTGTGCCTGGTCCGCAATTTCAACTCACTGTAGGTCAATCCTTCTAAATACAATCCTACGATCTTTGCTTTGTGCGTCTGTCCTCGTCCGATGTTGTGCAACGCTCCGCGTGTCACGACATCAATACCACGCTTCTTGATCTCCGCGATATCCCGCTTCACCGTCCGAACACTGCACGATAAATACTTACCGATATCTTCTTGGCTCAGCACTCCTTGTTGATCTATCGCTTCACTGCTGATCCGTTGAAGTCGTGCTTGACGTAATCCGATTCGTCCAAATTCTTTTTCTACTTCCGTATCTTCTAAAGTGCTATCAATCGTTATCCGTACTCGTTGCTTCTCCATCTTTTCAACTTGCTTCCCGCTCCGCTCTTCGATCCCTACTACTGTTACTTCAATCTGTCCTTCTTTGAGCGCATGCTCTCGTACTAAATGCTGTTTTGCACTGATAAGGATTTCTCTACTAAGTTTCGGGGAGAGTTCGTATAAGTGTTGAAGCTCATACAGAAACTCTCCCTCGATACTTTTATTCTCGCTTCTTAATCGTAATGCCTTGTTCAATTGACACCTCCTTGATTAGTCTAAAACTAATCTTTTTTGAGGTGCCATTTGGCACTATTTCAACAGCATCATCTTTCTCACTTCCACACTCTTTCCCGAGACGAGTTTTACAAAATAGATTCCGCCAGATAATTGTTCAGCGCTCCATTTCACTTCTTTCCAACCTGCGGACTGTTCTTCGTTCACCAATTCCTGCACAAACTGTCCGAGTATATTGTAGATGGTGATGCGCACATTCGATTCTTTCGGCAGCGCGTATCGGATGGTTGTGGATGGATTGAACGGATTAGGATAGTTCTGTTCCAGCACGACCGTTGTCGGAATTGTTAACGGCTGCTGCTGTTCCACTCCGGCCGCCGCATCAGGATCGATCGCAAGGGACTGGATATCCGATTTTCCGAATGAGGCGATGACGGTTGCGGCTCCCGTTGCTGTATCGATGCGGATGATTGAATTGGTTGCGGTTCCCGTTCCGGCGAGACCGTACAATGTTCCTTTTTTATCGAAGACGATGTCGGTGATTGCGGAACCGGTACCCGCGCTTCCCACCAGCGTGGAGAGTCCTGTTGTGCGGTTCAGTTTGTAAATGTTGTCAACAGCACCCGAAGTATTGCGGAGAGACATCCACAGTGTTCCGTTCACCGGATTCACGGCAAGTCCCGCGGGACGCTGTGATGATCCGTTTGTTCCGAGCTGTGTCAGCACCCCTGTTTTGATGTTCACGGAATAGATCACACCACCGAACGCTCCGATATACGCTGAGGAATCATTATAGAACGCCAATCCTTTCAGATTCGTCACATTCGTATTCGACATCAGCTGATAATCCACGCCGTCGCTGCTGATGCGGTAGAACGCACCGCCACCGACCACGGCATTGTTGTACACAACGAGTTCTTTCGTCTTAGGATTGACACGCATCCCGTTGATCTGTGTGATATCGGTCTTCCTGATCAAAGTAAGTGTTCCATTACTTGTGTTGACGGAATATAATTTTCCTCCGTCCGTACTGCCGGATGCAGCGTAGAGTGTTCCGGGAACAGCGCTCAGGAGCGGTCCGGCATATTCTTTCACGACGGTCAATTTTTTCAGGATGATCTTGTTATTCGGATCGATCCCCACCAATACTGGTGCCGAGGGAAATGCAAAGGTGAAGGTATCGTTCTTTGTTGTATTCCACACCGTGACGGTCGTATCTTTTCCGCTCACCAGTGTAAAGCGGAGATCCATCGGCATTTTCCAGAACGATGCCGCGGCCTGAGTCTGCTGAATGCGCACAAATACACTCTTTGCCGCACTGTTCAGTGTATATTTTACAGTATACTCTGGATGATTTGCTTGTTTCAACCATTCATCCAGGAACCACGACAGATCCTTCTTAGTTCGCGTGTTTATGATCTGAATGAAATCATCGGTCGTTACCGAACCGAATTTCACGAGAGGATTCGTTCCGTACGCCTGAAGCGCATCAAAGAAGATGGAATCACCGAGATACGAACGGAGCATATACAGCACACTTGCTCCTTTGTTGTATGTAATAGCGGTATTGAACAGCGTGTTTGTATTCGGGACATTCACCGCCCAATCCGGCACATAGATGGCCCAACCCGGATTTGCATTCATATATCCCGATGCGGTCTGCTCCATATATTGTTGGTAGATAGCTGCACCGTATTGTTTCTCCGCCCAGAGAGCTTCGCTGAATGTCGCGAATCCTTCGTTCAGCCAGATATCCGCCCACGTTGCGCAGGTGATCATATCGCCGAACCATTGATGTGCATATTCATGCGCAACAAGGAACTCTCCCGTATATCCGTTGGGAAGAAGACTGGTGAGCGTTTGATTCTCCATTCCTCCCCAGACGAACTGATTGTTCAGTGTGGCAAATCCGTTTTTCTCGAACGGATGTTCTCCGAACAGCTGCGAGAACCGCGTTGTCATCGGAATAATATTCGTCTTTGCGGTATTCAGCGCGGTCTGATTCTCACCGGTGTTCCAATAAAAATAGATTGGAATGCTGTCAGACGGGTTCGAAAGTTTTTTCCAATAGACGATATCAAGATTATAATTCACCTTGGATGAGATAACGATCAGATATGTTGAGACAGGATCTCTGCTGACCCAGTGCCACGTCAACGAATCTCCGCTTTGTACCGTCCCCTTCAACAGTCCGTTGGAACCTAACTTCACGTTCGAAGGGGTTTTGGCATACAATTCCATCGTTGCTTTGTCGTACGGTTTATCCCAGCACGGGAACCATAGCCGCGCACCTTCAGGTTCCGCATCCGTAAAGATCATTCCGTCCGATCCGACATAGAACGCGCCGTCCGAAACATTATTGTGGTGATAATAGATCTTTATTGTGAGCGTATCATCTTTCTGATATGTTTTATTCAACTGCACGACTGTAGTGTTTGCGGACTGCGTAAAGGATATTCCTGAAAGACGGACGGAGTCCACGCCGATGGAGGTGCGTATCGCATCAAGCGAAATGGACGAGATGGCTGAATCTGCTCGAAGCGTGATCGTCACCGAACCGTTGAATGATTTATTGAACGGAGAAGAATAGTTCTTATACAGGTCCAGATCGATCGCATAATGCAGAGCGTCGTATGAGTGTTTCGGTGAATTGGGGGAAGCAACCTTGGACATCATCACCGGCAGGGACCGGTGCTGTTTTCCGTCCGCACAGAGCGCGGCTCCGGTGCTGAATTTTTGTTGTGCCTGAATGTTTACAATGATTGCTGCGCAGAGAAGGAGAGTGTAAAGAATTCTCACGGTAGACCTTTCAGATGATGTTCAATAATATTTTGGAAGAGACATAATCTGAAAATATACGGAGGAATTACTCAACAGTTGCGGAAGAGAATGCAGATTTAAAAGGAAAGAGGACAAGTTTGTATGAATACAAAAACACAACGGCTGTTCCGGACGGAATCAGCCGTAGCGTACATATGAACCTTGTTATGCGGAAGCTTTGTTCAGTACCTGCAGGAATACTTCGGTCGACTGAGCACCGGAGACACCATATTTGTTGTCGAAGACAAAGAACGGAACGCCGCGCGCTCCGACCTGATTCGCTTCATAGATATCCCTATTCACATCGTCTGAGAACTCACTGCCGGAAAGCATCGTGCGGATCTCGACTTCATCAAGTCCCACTTCGACCGCCAGTGCAGCCAGAGTTTCACGGTCCGCGGTGTTCTTTCCCTCGGTAAAATATGCTTTGAAGAGACGTTCTTCCATCGCATCCTGTCTGCCGTGCCTCTTCGCAAAGTGAGACAACCGGTGTGCATCGAAGGAATTCGCGACGACCGCTTTCGAAAAATCGTACTGCAGACCGACCTCCGCGGCCATAGCAGTGACACGGTCATTCATCTGTTTCGCCTGAGCAACAGAGATCCCTTTATGTTCCGCCAGATACTCGTTGATGGTTTTGGAGGGTTCGGTCTTCATCTCCGGATTGAGCTGAAAACTTTTCCATTCCACTTCCACCTGTCCTTTGCCGGGGAATTGTTCCAGCGCCTGTTCGAATTTTCGTTTTCCGATGTAACAGAAGGGGCACATCACATCGGACCAGATCTCTACTTTCATATGGTCAATATATTCTATAGGACATTATGGTAATGGTGATCTCTTTCATTGGATTAATGAGAGAAAAACATGATCCGCAGGGATTCTTTCATCCTTGTCGGTGAATGCCCGAGCAGTCGTTCCAGGTCTGTTTTACCGGATGCGAATTCACCGATCCTGATCGCCTCGGCAAATCCTGTCGCCATTCCGATCATTCCTTCGGGAACTCCTCCTTTTGTCAACGCGTCAATGAACACTTCTTTTGCGGGATCGACATAGCCGACAGTTTTGCCGGACAGTTCGCTTAGAATAGAAGCAATATCGTTGAAAGAGACATTTTCTTCGGTTGCCAGTTCATATTCTTTGTTCTCATGTCCTGTTCCTGCAAGAACATTCGCCGCTGCTTCTGCCATATCTTTTCGCGACGTGTATGCCGACTTGGTGGTGCCGGCAGGAAAGAAGATCCCGGTCTCAAGAACTGTTTGTCCGAGGAACATCGGCAGGGCATCGGCATAGAGCCCGTTCTTCAGGATGGTGTATGTGACTCCCGATGCTTTCAGGTGTTTCTCGGTATCAATATAGCTTTGTGCAAGAAATTGAATGGGAGATCCCGAATCCTGTTTGCGCTGAAAGCTCGTGAAGACGATATGTTTCACGCCGGACTGCTTTGCGGCATCGAAGGCATTGATATGCTGCGCAGCGCGGTCGGTCATGTCGCTTGAAGAAACAAGAAAAAGAGTGTCGATCCCTTTGAACGCATTCAACAGCGATGCCGGGTCCGTATAATCACCCTGCCGCACATCCACTCCGAGTGCTTTCACATCCGCAAGTTTCTCCGGCTGGCGCGCCATGGCGGCGACGGATGATGCCGGAACTTTTTTCAGTAAGAATTCGAGTGTTGCTTTACCGAGATTGCCCGTTGCTCCGGTGATCAGTATCATATTGTTTTCCTTTAATGAAATTTATGGATGTTCACGTTGATTCACTGTATCAATATACATATATTAGTATATAATAGTAACCAGTTACCTAAAGTATACCGGTATACTAATCTATACCGATGAAGGGACATTCTATGACACGAAAGATAGAACCCGCAAAGTCCTTCGGACAATGCACATCACAGCTGATGGCGATCAACGATGCGCTGGACATCCTCCGCGGTAAATGGAAGATCCAGATCATCGGTTCGTTGATCTTCGGGAAGAAACGGTTCAAGGAAATGCAGAGGGAAGTGAACGGGATCACATCGCGGATGCTCTCGAAGGAGCTCAAGGAATTGGAGATCAACGAGCTTGTGCTGAGGACTGTTCACGATACGATTCCCGTCAGCGTGCAATATGAGCTGACGGAATACGGTAAAACGCTCGATCACGTGATAGAAGAGCTGCACGCCTGGGGAGTGAAACACCGAAAAAGAATCATCAGAAAACGGGGATGAACTCCCCGATGATCAATGCGCCATCATCTCCGTGGCAGCCTTTGAAGCGGCGGATGCGGCTTTCTTTTCCGCCATCTTGTTGATGAGATGCATCATTCCTATCCCGATGATCATCAGCGTAACGCAGGTATATCCCAAAATATTGTAATTCTGCAGCGGCCCCTGATTGACCTGAACGATGATCGTCCCCGCAAACACCGAAGCAATACCCCCCGAGATCTGCTGAAGCGAAGAATTGATGCTCATAAATGCACCGCGGTCCGGCATTTCCGGAATTGCAGTCATCAGCGTCGTGGCCGGTATCATGCGTGACATGATTCCCGCAAAGAGCACAACGTTGACCAGCACTACTTGCCACAACGGCGTGACAGAGAGATTTGTGTAATAGATGATTGCGACCCCCGCAACGAGCGTTCCGATAACGAACATTCTGAATTTGCCCACTGTATCGCTGATTCTACCGACAACCGGTAGGATAATGATGGTTGCCATACCGGTGAACATGAAAACGTAGGGGAGCTGCGCTTGTGGAATGCCGATGTTGTTCACAAGGAACGCGCTGGAGAACGGCATCATCAGGAATCCGCCGATCGTAAGCAGTGCAGTGGTAGCGAAAGCTTTCACATAGTCAGGATGCGAGATCGTTTTTTTCAAATGTCGGAACGCTGAATGGTCCGGCGACCGCTCCACGGAGAGATGCGTGTCGATGGGACGGATGAGTTTCAACATTGCGATACCAGCGGGAACACCGATGCAGACAATAAGCATGAACGGCGCGTGCCATCCGATCACATTCGCGAGGTAGATGCCGAGCGGGATCCCCGCCACCTGAGCAACGGCAAAGGACATCTGAATGAATCCCATCACGCGGCTTCGCACATTCATCCCAAAGATATCCGTGACGATCGCCAGCGATACAGAAGCGATCACGCCGCCGAAGATGCCGGTGATAATGCGTGCTGCAAGAAGTGCATAGAAATTCGGAGCGAGTCCGCAGAAGAACGTGCCGAGAAGGAATCCGGCATAGAAGAACATCAGGAATTTTTTCCGGTCATACTTATCCGCGAATCCTGCCGCAAGAAATCCGGAGATGCCTGCACTGAATGCATAGGCGGAGACGACAGTGCCGAACTGTGCCGGAGTGACTCCCATCGTTTTCATCAGCAGGGCGCCGAGCGGAGCGATGATGATGAAATCCAGTATTACGGTGAACTGGATGAATGCCAGAACGGCGATAATGAATACCTGGTATCGTGTAAAGATCTTATCTTTCAACTCGCTTGTCATATCCCTCAATTTAAAATTTGAAAACAGAATTCACATCCGGCAATGCCGAATCGGTAACAGGTTGCGATTGTTCAATTTCCGGTTCGCTTGGTGCAGGCGCCGTTATCTTCCACCCATTTCTATATATGATCCATAGGTCAGTTTTGCCATTGCAGAAGCTGTGACCTTAGGAACAGTAAACTCGGATGATCCTACAGCAGGTGATGTGGCATCTTCGAAATATTCAACGATCAGGACCCCTTTGGTGTCATCAAATTTCAAGACAAGCTGCTTTCGCTGACCGGGATCGGGCTTTTCAGCTGCGATGGAAACACTGTCCGGCCAGAGCGGCATGCGAAGGATGCGGGCTGATTGTATCTCTTCTTCACCCGCATTCGATTCAAGCGGAGGCAGTTCTGATGCGCCGAATCCCGAGACCATATATCCCGCAAACTGCGACGGTTTGCATTCCGGATATGCGACAGCAAACATTGAATTAGAAAGATTCTCGGGTGAAAGGATCCGTTTGATGACCGTTCCGGCCTGCTCAAGGTCCGAATCGAGCGCTTTCTTTTCACTGCATCCTGCGGAGAGCAAACAAAAAAATAAAATTGAGGCCACTGAAAACCCCGGCATCGTTCTCATTCTCATGACAACTCCTACTGTATCGTTCCGAAGCGTTTATTCTTTTCCGTCATTGAAATAAAATACTGAAGCCGTTTTTTGAAAAATTCCGGCCTGTTCCGCGAATCGTCGATCCATCCGATACGGATCCTGCGGTAAGCAAGCGGGAACTTTTGATAGTGCTTCCATACAACAGGATTCTTTTTGACCGCTTTCAGGATGTCCGCTGGAAAAACAAATCGTTTCGGCTGCAGAGAATTTGATGTCAAATGGTGCGCGACGCTTTCCAGTCCTGCCCGCAGCATCTTCTTTGCTTTGATCATCTTCCGCATCCGCTCTTTGTTCAGTTCGGAGAGGATACTTTTCGGACGGCGCGGTGAGAACCGCTGCACCCAGCTCTCCGCATCTCGGCTCTTTGCGATACTGTCGATCCAGCCGTAACAAAGCGCCTCTTCCACGGCATGACTGTAATCGATCCGCTTCTTTCCCGAGTCCTTCCTATAATAGATCAGCCAGATGTCGGCGGCTGTTCGATGATTCTTTGCCAGCCAGGCGCGCCATTCCGTCCTGTTCCGCACATATAATGTCGTTCCGACCTTCATTGTGCCCTGTTATTTCCCGCTTTGAAGTTTTTCGAGACGTTTCTTCATTTGGTCGCCGCGCGAACCGGGGGTAAGTTCGATCGCTTTCTTATAATTATCGATCGCGCCTTGTTTGTTCCCCGCATCCTCATACCAGCTTGCAAGATGTGTATACGAGAACGCGAATGCGGGATACATCTCGATGTTCAGATTCACCACGGCGATCGCCGCAGACATCTTTGTGGAATCTTCCGCGATCTTGTCGGCAAGACGCAGCAGAGTTCCCTCTTTGAAGTTGTAGGTGTTTCCGCCGTAGAACTGTTCGCGCAATGCGCGGTACTGTTTCACGGTGGAATCGAGACCAGCCGCATCGAACGTCTGCTTCAGTTTCTCTTCAAGCGTGATGGGTGTCGGTTTTCCGCTGTGACATGTCTGGCAGTTAACCTGAATGCCGGCGTTCTTGTCATCATGAAAATCAGCGAGGTATTTTGTGTTGATCTCTTTCACCATCTTGATCATCATCCGCGCCTTGTTCTTCGCCGGTTTTGCATCGGAAACAAAATCGAAATCCTTAAAGTCCGCACCTTCCTCGCCAACGTGACAATAGGTGCATTTCACTCCGAGACCGCCGGTATAACCGAACATCACGCGCTGAAGATCGCGTCCCGTAACGGATGAAGGAAGTGCTGTGATGTTCTTCGGTTTGTCCGGCCACTGCCATTGCTGTGCGGAGAGAGTGCCGGCGGTGATCAAGAGAAAAAAGACGAACTGTTTCATGACGCTCCTATAATAGATGAAAGAAAGGCAGTTGATTTCTTACGATACAATTGTGAAGCGAAGATGGTACAGTGCTGTTCCGAAGGGACCGAATGGATCACGCAGGTTCGTTTGCGACCCACTCTATTGCTTCGGGAGTTGCCGGAAATACTTTCACATTCACGCCGAGGATGTTCGCGAGATTCTCACCGAAAGCAACGGTGGTTCTGTGATGGTCCCTGTTCAAATCGATATATGCGATGCGAAGTTTATTGTCCCTGGCGTACCGTGCGCGTGTGCGGATGATGTCGAAGATATCGAAAGTGTCCAGACCGTTGCCTGTCAACTGTTCTTCGATCAGAACATTCTTACACTGGTGTTCCTCCACGGCTTCCTGAATGTCGGAGAGATACCGGTCGACGTTCTTGATGGAGTTGTCCCCGACGATAACGGCGTGGAGATAATTTGTATGGAGAGTGATGTCGATGTTATATTTCATTGAGTGCTTTTCGTTTAACGCTTTCGTGCTTTCAAACTGTCGGGATGGAATGTGGTGCGCATGATATTGCGCGTAGCTTCTACCCATGCATATACGGTCTGTTTCTGCTGATCGTTGAGCACGGCATCCTTGTGGATGAGGGTGTACGATGACAAGGGCATTTCATTCTCTTTCACGAGTTCTGCGATCTGTTCCATTCTGCGGTACTGCCGGCGGGGCCGGTATGTCGCGAACTCCGAGAAGTTCAGATCCTTCTTCCCGGATTGAATATGATCGTTCAGCATACCCGCAACCGGTTGGAATTCGGCATACCATGGATACCGCGTATTATTGCTGTGGCAGTCGTAGCAGGCAACGGTCAGGATCGCCTGAACACTGTCCGGTAAAGGGTACAGTTTGGAGAAATGCTTCGATTGATCGTTGGAGAGGTTCTTTTCCGGACGATCGAACTGTTTTCCCAAAAGAACGACGACAATACCGGTAAGTGAATACAGGAACAGACGTTTGAGCATGTTTCCCTATGCTATAGTGAAAAAATTACGTTTTCGTTTGCCGCGGTGATAACCATTTTAATCTAAGAAACTTACTCAATATACGTAAAAATTCGTTCGTTCTCGAACATATCACGTTAAAAAACAGTTATTCATTCCTTCACAAAGATGAATGCGTGGTTCTCGAATGCCGGAAGATTAGAAAAGCGTCCATGATTCTTAAAATGCATCTCTTTGAAACCGAATCCTTCCATGGTTGTCCGCAGGTCTTCATCCGTAATGCCCCACTGAAAAATGTTGTGGATATCCTTCCACGGTTTCTTGTATTCGGGATGGATCTCATTGGCATGGTCATACGCATAGCGGTACGTTGCTTCACGTCCCTGCGGTGCAACGGAGATATATTCATCGATCGGCAAGTCGGTCAACCGGACGGTCTTCGTACCGCGGATATACTGCTGATTGAAGATGACGAAGCAGGAGACTTTCGCTGCATACTTTTTCAGGATCTCGGTCCAGGAAGGATTCGCCTGATGAAGGAGCACATCGAAGAAGAAGACCACATCGGTCTTTCCGACAGCGGCCACGGTCTCGTCATTCGAAAAATCACCGTGGATGACCGAGAGATTTGTCTGCAGCGAGAGTTGTTCGCGGAGTCCTTCCGGAAAATTCGTATCGACCAGCGTTCCTTTTGCAACGGAGTGATTCCGAAGAGTATAGAGGGTGTAACCGGCATTCACGTTCCAGACTCCGCCGAGATCGGCGAATGAACGGGCGCCGGGGACGATCTTCGTGAATGCATGATCGATCAGCCGCAGTTTGTCCGTATCCACATACAGATTGTAGCCGGAGAGCAGATTCGGGATGTTTTTGAAGATCTTTTTCAAACGATGAAAGGAAAGAGCAAAGCGTAGATTCATATGGGAGTATTGTTAACGATCAGTGAGCGATAAAGAAACACAGAAGAATAGAACGTTGTGGTCTGCGTATGAAATTGTTGAGTTCATCCGTCCGGAGGCGATGCGTTATATTTCAAACCAGGTTGCAGTCATTTTCGAAAGCATACCGTTATCGTTTCGGTGATGATATTCGTTGGAATGCGGATCGTACGCGTATTCATTCTTCCAATCGGAAATATTCTTTTCGATCTGCGCCAGCGCGTCCGTGATATATTTTACTTCATCGTTCGTGGTGGTGGGGTGGAGCGAGAGGCGGATCCATCCCGGTTTTTCGGAGAGATCACCCGCATCGATCTTGTCGGTGATGGATTTGGAATGCTGCGGATCGACATGCAGAAGATAGTGCCCGTATGTTCCTGCACAGGAACATCCGCCCCGCGCCTGGATGCCGAAACGGTCATTCAGCAGTTTCACCACAAGATTGTAATGGATGTTGTCAAAATAGAACGAGAACATGCAGAGACGTTCTTCAATATTGTCTGCAAGAAGCGAGAGATGCGGTATCGCTCTCATCTGTTCGAACATCAACGCAGAAAGTTCGTGTTCGCGGGCGGCGATATTCTCGATCCCCATCTGTTCCTTCAGTTGAACAGCGAGCGATGCTTTGATCGCCTGCAGGAATCCCGGCGTGCCGCCGTCCTCACGGATCTCGATGTCCGGCGAGAATTTATGTTTTCCCCAGGGATTTGTCCACAGAACAGTTCCACCGCCGGGCTGATCGGGAGATTCCAGATTATATAAACGCTTATTAAAGATAAGAACGCCGGGAGCTCCAGGTCCGCCGAGAAATTTGTGCGGTGAAAATATTATTGCGTCCAAATGCTGCAGCGGATCGGACGGATGCATGTTGATGGAAACATACGGTGCACTGGCGGCGAAATCCACCACGGCAATGCCGTTGTGTTCGTGCATCACCTTGGCGAGTTCGTGGTACGGGGAACAGATTCCCGTTACATTTGAACAGGCGGAGAACGAACCGATCTTCACTGTCCGGTCTGAATATTTTTTCAGTGCCGTACGGAGGCTGTTCACATCCACCAATCCGTCCGGCGTCGGTTCGAGTACGCATACATCGGCGATCGTTTCGTACCACGTAGTTTGATTGGAGTGATGTTCCATGTGTGTGACGAAAACGATGGGGAGTTCGTTGTCCGGTATAGAGATCAGTTTTTTAAATTTATCGGGCAATTTCACGCCGAGGAGCCGCTGGAATTTGTTGATGGCGGTCGTCATTCCCGCGCCGACGAAGAGGAGTGCATCATCCGCATTTGCGTTGACATGTTTCTTGATGATCTCGTGCGCATGATGATATGCGTGTGTCATCAGTCCGCCGGTGACGGAAGATTCTGAATGGGTGTTGCCGACGAACGGACCGAAGGATTCGAGCAGTTTCTTCTCGATCGGGGCGTACAGTCTTCCGCTGGCGGTCCAATCCGAATAGACGAGCGGCTGCTCACCGTTCTGCGATGTGAAGCGTGCGTCAATGCCGACGATGTTGCTGCGGAATTTCCGGAAGTATTCTTCATAGTTCATGGAGTAAAACTACGAAAGGAAAGTGCGGAATGCAACAAAGTCTGTCGAAATCATCCTGATTCTATTGAACTTCCCTCGAATTTTATCTACCATCATACAGTACATTCTCTGAGGAACGCATCTCCTTCATATCATATCGCTGATTATTATGAACAATATTTCTCGTCTGCCCATCGTTTTTTTCTGTGTTCTATTTCCGCTGACAATATATGCTCAGGAACTTTCGCTGGCATCTCTCTTTACCGATGCACTCGTTCTGCAGCAAAAAAGTGCTGCATCCATCTGGGGAAAAGGAACTCCCGGATCAACGGTCTTCATTGCCGGTTCGTGGGGAAAGAAAGCATCCGTCAGAGTGAATGTCGACGGTACATGGAAAACAGAACTGCAGACACCGAAAGCAGGCGGTCCGTACACAGTCACTGTTTCACAAAATTCCACTTTCCTTACGTTGAAGGATGTGCAGATCGGCGAAGTGTGGCTCTGCTCGGGACAATCCAATATGGAAATGCCGCTTCGCGGATGGCCGCCGGGCGATACCATCAGCGGTTCGACGAATGAGATACCGAATGCACGATTTCCGAAGATCAGAATGTTCGTTGTGGAACGGAATATTTCTGTCGACCCGAAATCCGAATGCACCGGCTCCTGGAAGGAATGCACTCCCGAAGCAGCAGCGGCATTCAGTGCAACGGCATACTTTTTCGGAAAGAAATTACATCGTGAGCTGAATGTGCCTATCGGTCTTATTCTTTCCTCGTGGGGCGGAACCCCTGTGCAGGCGTGGATGAGCAAGCTGTTCATTACAACGATCCCGCGTTATTCGCAGGCAGTTGAAGATCTGAAGAAAATCAAACAGGAAAATGATTCGCTGGCAACATGGCTTTCCGCGTGTCCCATGATCGATCTTGCACCGTTCCGTAACAGTGCGGACTGGAGCGCATTCCCGCTGGAAGATTCGTCGATCATTCGTCCCGGAACATTCGACAGCAGCTGGAGGACAATGTTCCTTCCGCAGGGATGGGAACGGACCGAGATAGGCGCGTTCGACGGTATTCTCTGGTTCAGAAAAAAAGTGACTGTGCCGAATGAATGGAGAGGGACGGAACTGAAGATCGATCTTGGACCGATCGATGATGTTGATGCTGCATTTGTGAACGGTGTGAAGATCGGGGGGACAGAAACAGGGAATTCCTATAATGTTCCGCGTACGTATGTTGTACCTGCGTTGTTGACGGGAGATTCCGTGATGACGATCGCCGTCCGCGTGATCGATTACGGCGGAGGCGGAGGGATGTGGGGAACTGCCTCACAAATGCGGCTCCACTCTGCGAAGAGTACGCTTATCATTCCGCTCTCCGGCGACTGGAACTATCTTCCTATTGTGGAGATCCGCGGCGGAATGGCATACCGATACGAACGACATCATGGATTCTACGACCGTCCGCGTATCTCATCGGAGTTTGGTCCGCAGCAGCCGACATCATTGTACAACGGAATGATCGCGCCGCTTGTTCCGTATTCCATCAAAGGAACTATCTGGTATCAGGGTGAATCGAACACATCCGATCCGGAAGGCTATGCGGAATTGTTCCCGCTGATGATCCGGAATTGGAGAACGGAATGGAGAAAACAGTTCTCGTTCTATTTCGTACAGATCGCGCCGTTTGAATACGGTCCGGCAACGTCATCACAAAGGCTGAGAGAAGCGCAGCTTCGTACGCTCTCCGTTCCATTCACCGGAATGGCGGTGGCGCTCGATATCGGCGATTCGGCAACGATTCATCCCTCTAACAAAAAAGAGGTCGGTGAGCGGCTTGCACGCTGGGCATTGGCAAAGGACTACGGAAAAAGAACAGAATATACTGGACCGGTATATCGTTCATTCACAGTACAAAAGAACAATGCGGTTCTTTCGTTCGAACACGCGGAGGGATTAGTGATAAGGCCAAAAGCTGGAAAAAATTATTTTTCAATTGCGGGAAGCGACAGCATTTTCCACCCCGCCGATGTGACCGTGAGTGGAAAAAAATTGTATCTGCATTCAGAGAATGTGAAGAAGCCGATAGCGGTCCGGTATGCGTGGGGAAATGTTGTTGAAGGAACGTTGTTCAACGCGGCAGGATTGCCGGCCTCATCGTTTAGAACGGATGTGTGGAAATAACCGCCGATTTGATCAATGGGCCGGTTCGGTGCGATTGTTCAAATAGTAGAAGAATGGAAGCGAGAATCCCAGTCCTCCGAGCAGACTCAAACCGACAAACAATTTCCACGAGTAGCGTCCGGGAGGATTCCGCGCGAACCACCATGCAAGCAGTCCGGTTGCCATGAACGCATCGATGATGAATCCCATCGCAAGAACATTGTTCATGACATCATACAGGGAACTGAATTGATAGAAGATATAATAGAAGAACATTCCGTTCGGAACGATACATCCGAAGAATGCAATACTAAGCAGCGTTCTCGTCTGTAAATGCGGCATATCAGGATGTCTTCAATTTTGAACGATAATATTCATCCAGCGCTTTGGTCCCGCAATCCGGACAAATGCCGTGCGTGAACTTCGCGTCCGTATGTTTTCCGATGTATTGTTCCACCTGACTCCAATACCCTTCGTCATCACGTATCTTCTTGCAGCTTGCGCAGATCGGCAGAAGTCCTCCCAACGTTTTCACACTCGCCAGTGCTTCCTGCAGTTCCGATATCAGCAGTTCCTGCTGCTGCTCCGTTTGTTTCTTGGCAGTAATATCGCGGCAGATGAGCAGTGTGCCGGTGGTGGAGGGATGCGACCCGACCACCGGAGTCCGCGAAACAAGGAACCATTCAGTTGTTTCTCCGTGCTCATACATCAATTCCAGTTCGGCAATATTATCCGCGCGGAGGAATGATTTGATCTGCGGCCAGAATGAGAACGCTTCGAGTGCAGGCATACCGACGGGCGTCTTTCCGAGACGAAAATAATTCAGTGCGAACGGATTCATATCAATGATATGATTCTTCGAATCGAGAATGACGGCGATCTGACGGTATTGAGAGAAGAGTGCTTCCCGTGCAATGGGGGCGATGTCGAATAAACGGTACTGTTTCATATTCCACATCAACAGGGCACCGGTGACGGTGAACGCCGCGGGAGTAAGATCGATGATCGTCACCAGGTGCGCATTGTAGAGGATGTTGCCGAACCATGGCAGAGAGACAGCGATGAACAATATCACGGACTGTGATTGATATGTCCGAAACAGCGAAAAGGATTTCCGCAGCATCAGAATGCTGTAGGTGATACTTACGATGATGCAATAGGCGGTGAGCACCCAGAATGAGGGACCGTGTTCATAGAACATATGGTCGCCTCGCGCATCTGCTATAAGATAATATGACGCCCAGTTCAGTCCGTGAAAATCATTTGTCAGCGCAAGGACCAATGTTATCGCCGGGATCGTCCAGAGTATAATGATATTCTTTTTCGTCAGCACATGTGCGTAACCGCAGTATACAAGGGAATAGCAAAGCCACGCAGGAGAGATATTCACAATGCCGATGTAACTCAGCTGTGACCACAATGCTTTCTGGAGCGGCCAAACGGAATACCATTCCAGCGCGCTCGTCAGCACCCAGATCATGCACGAAAGAAGGAAAACGATGAAGAACCGGTCCCCGGGAAAAGAGCGGCGTGACGCACCGAATGCAATAATAGCTGAACATACGGTTGTGAAAAGGAAAAAATTTCCAAAGATCGACGGCTGCCAGCTCAAAGTTCATTCCCCTAAATGAAAGTAGATGAACCAAATTACTATTTTGGATATCGAGAAACAATTGCCGCCATTAAAGGAAAGATTCCGGCTCGATGTGGATCAACACATCCACAATGCGCGGATTTGAAGTGCAGACAGTATCTTTCACGTTGTGACTGATCAGATGTCCTTCACGGACGGAGAGATCTCCGCTCACCACAACGTGCAAGTCCACGAAGTAATCGAGCCCCATCTTTCTCACAAAACATTTATCCAGACCGATCACACCCGAAACAGACATTGCGACCTTCCGCACTTCTTCCTCGATCTTTGGTGACGGCGCGGCGTCCATCACTTCATCCAGAGCCGGTATGAAGAGATGATATGCATTATAGACGATGATGACGGAAGCGAAGAGCGCTGCCCAGTCATCTGCACTTTCGAATCCTTTTCCGCCGATGAGTGCGATGACAATGCCGACGAATGCGGCGGCGGAAGTGATAGCGTCGCTGCGGTGGTGCCACGCATCAGTTTTAACCGCGGTACTCTGCACATCCTCTGCAACAGAGAAGACGAAACGGAAGAGAGATTCCTTAGTGATAACCACCACCACGAGAACGATCAGCGTGAACGGTTCCGGCGCATGATGAGGAGTGATGATCTCGTGAAGGCTCTGCACTACGATGGTGACCGCAGCTCCGACGAGGGAGAGGGCGACAATCATAGCCGCGATCGGTTCCGCTTTCCCGTGTCCGTACGGATGATTCTCATCCCGCGGCTTGATGGCGATGCGGAGTCCGCTGACAACGATCATTGAACTGACCACATCCGATGCGGATTCGATGGCATCGGCGATGAGCGCGTATGAATTGCCGAAGAATCCGGCGAGGCCTTTTGTCAGCGCAAGGGCCGCAT
Source organism: uncultured Ignavibacteriota bacterium (assembly GCA_903907305.1). GTDB lineage: Bacteria > Bacteroidota > Ignavibacteria > UBA10030 > UBA8401 > UBA8401. The sequence goes on along the minus strand of CAIVNT010000593.1, from coordinate 189 downwards.
TGACGAAGATGCCGATGATGGCGGAGCGGATTCCTTTTTCTGCGGGATGTTTGGTCATAATTTTTTTAACAATGAGAAAAGCACAGGTCGCCCATCACGGGGCTTAAATCTAAAAAAATACTCCAACAAAAGACAGAGAGCCCCTACGGGCAATGCCGTCAGGTTAGCTACTGTTCATGCTGAGCAAGT
>CAIVNT010000592.1 GCA_903907305.1 uncultured Ignavibacteriota bacterium | reverse complement strand
TTGAAGAGATAGTAATTGATCTGCTGTATCAGTTCGCGCGGCGATTCCTGCTGCAGCACGGTCTTTCGTCCCTCCACCTCTACTTCAATCTCCAGGAAGCGCTGATACTTCGGCGCCAGCAGTTTGGCGGAGGGAGAAAGCGTCATCACCGTCAGCGGCGGAATGTGGTATGTCTCGGTCTCTTTCTTCTCGAGAAGGTCCCACGATCTCAGCACACCGTTCTCGATGGTAAATTCCCCGTAGGCGAGCGGGAATAATTCCGTCGTATAATAGAACATCTGCACTACCTTGATGTCCGCATTATAGAACTGGTAGAATTTGAAATGCTTGCTGAGGGTCCGCACCGTCTTCTGAAAAAGATTCGGATTATGCACATGCACGGCATAGACCTCCACATCGCGGTTGGAGAGCAGATCCTTCTTCATCGTCTTCGCCATTGTAGCGTGATACGGCAGATGCAGCAGAAGATCGCGCAACGTTTCCGCCTCCTCATCGGACAGTCTCAGATAGAAACATGGTGCGAATGTAGATACGGTCTTATGCCGTTTCCCGTCCGCATCGATGATCCAGACGGTCATGCCGGTATCGTTGGCATAGGCGTCGAACAGCCATCCTTGCAGTGTCATATTTCCTCCCCGTAATTCCGTAAGCGTTCTTTCAGTTCGTGGAGTTCTCCAACGAGTTTGACCAGGACGGATAACGTGATCTTATCCATCGTGATCGGTGTCGTCTGGAACGCGATCGACGGAAGGTTCCGTTTAGCAATGCGAAATACTTCATCAAAATGCTCCTGTTGTTCTTTTCGAAGTGCGCGCCGGAAGTTTCCCCACCGCTCCCGTTCCTTGTCTATCAGGCGTGTTGCGGTTGCGATCAGTCTTCCCATTTCTTCCTCGTCTGGCGGTTGTACGGCTGTAGTCTCTGTCGATCCTGTAGGTGACATCGGCGATCCCTTTAAATGCGTTGAAATACTCTTCCCGCTCCTTCAATTGAAAACGGAGCGGCGTGGAGACCAGCAGCGTGGAGATCCGCTCCGCTTTTAACTGATCGAGCGTTTGTTTTATCCGTTCCAAAATATCATGCAGATCTGAAATAACGACCTGATCGTCATCGATCAGATCCAACAGTCCAAACACAAACACATTCTTCGAATTCACCGAACGGATGAATTCCGCCAGCCCGTCCGTAATGGTTACATCCACTTGATAGAAGGTGTAGCACCGGCTGATGTATCCGTTCTGCAGTAGTTCTTCCGGTTCCCGGTCCGCCATTTTGAAGAGTCCAGCAAGGAAGAACGGATCGGTCACATTCGCAGCATCAATGATCACGACAGGTTCCTTCTTACGGAGAAATTCTGCGACAACCAGCATTGCTGTTTGATACACGTCGTACGTACCATGCAAGAAATTAATCACAGGCGGCGACGTTTCCATTGCCAACTGGACGGTCTTATATGTTTGAATGACTGTTTCCATAACATTTCCTTGATGCACGTTTTGTCATAATGTGACGATCTTACAAGAGCCTGTCTTAATAGCACATCTGTCACCCCATACCGTGGCCGTTGGGCGAATGATCCTACCGGGGTCCAGTCCCGTGGATTCCCGCCAAGAACATGCGGGAATGACATGACTATTTGAAAGTATTTTTTATGATTCTATGTGCCTATTTTTTTTCTTTTATAGGAACTGCTTCCTAAAACGCACAAGCCCGACAACGCAGAAGCTCTTGGCTTCTTTCACTGTCGGGCTTGAAGGTCTCAACACCCGGAACAATTTATTGCTGCACTTCGAAACGGATGCAGCAAAGGACTATCTATGGCAATCTGTTCACCCTGAGTAAGTGTCGCTGTTTTTTAGCGACACGCACCGATCTACGATCCCGTAGGGAAGGGTTATCGTAATCCAGCCCTTTCTTTCATTGCAGTAGAACGTGAGAGAAGATGAAGCTGATCGTAATCGTCTCTCATAAGGGCTTTCTTTTTCGCCCGACTCCACTTCTTTATTTTTCGTTCATATTCAAAGGCGTATCGAATATCAGAAAACTCTGAAGACCATAACAATATTTCCGGCAAACGAGATGACGTATAACCTTCGTAGCGGCTCTCATTATGATCGATGATTCTTTGTTCTATATCAATCGTTGAGCCGACATAGTAACTGCCATCAGAGCATAATACTATATATACCCAAGCTCTGCCCAAATTCATATGGTCCATCCTTCCCACGAAGTGGTCCTTTTGGGAGGCGCGTGCCCCATCCTGTTCTTGGTCGGTAAGTAACTGATGTTTTGCAAATCAAAAATGCTGTTCATGGTGAGCAAGGCGCAACCCTATTAGATTGGTTCATCCTTCGGCGCATCCTTTAAAAAGCGAAGGATTTGCTCAGGATGAACATTGTTGTTGCGCCGCGCCGAACCATTTTTTCTATTATACTTTCCGTGTAACATTAGTAAGTAATACGATTTATGTCTGAATGCGGCACTTGCTCAGGTCCGAAGGACTCCTTCGGAG
>CAIVNT010000591.1 GCA_903907305.1 uncultured Ignavibacteriota bacterium | reverse complement strand
GTTGCGGTGAGTGATTCGAACCAGATCCTGACTCAGATCCCGAATCCTGATACCCTTACGTATTCATGGGTAAGGCAGAACGACACAACAATTTCGATCCCGCTCCGCGCTAAGCGTTCTAAGTTCACCATCATCGTCCGCGCTGTGGATAATACGTTCTTCCCGGATACGATCCCGAACCATTCAACCATCAAAGGTTTCCCCAATCCGTATTTGGACAGGGACATGAACGGAGTCTATTCTGCGGGTGATATGTATCTCACGAAGTTACATGATGCTGTTGATCATATCGGTGCTATTCAGGTGTTTCCGATTGTTAATACGCCTCCAAATGTGCAGTTCTCCGTCATATCTCCGGATAATCCGGTCACCATCGAGCAGCCTGAAACTACATTCACTGTTGCATCATTCTCGTGGGTAGGGACGGATGATGACGGTCATAACACATTAAAGAGTTACCGGCTTGCGCTGAATGACACATCCAGTTATTCCAACTGGTTCGAACTTCCTTCCTCAGCTATCACGAAAAAGAGCGGGGAAGCAGATACGGTGAAGATCATGCTCTATGTGAAGCGTGCAGACAGCGATATCGCAACAACCTCTACAGAAGCGGAAGTCTATACCGGAATTTTTGGAAATCTTCAATTCCGCGGCAAGATCAAGAATTTGAAACTGAATGCAGAGAATGTTCTCTATCTGAAAGTAAAAGATCTTGCGGACGATTCGAGTGCGACAGTCCGCATGCCCTCGACCTCTTCAAAGAAATGGTATGTGAAAAAACCGAAGAACAGGATGCTGGTGGTGGCGGATTTTAGCAATCCACCTCCGGCCAGTCAAACGAACAAAAATTATGTGATTGGTTATTATCGAGAAATCTTTACGCAAAATTCGCTGCGCAATCCCAATCAAGTATCGGTTTTAAGTGATCAGTTGAAAAATTTTGATGTTTTCGATCGAACTCATCTCCCAAATTCTTCATCCTATAATCCTGCATTCATTAAAACTCTTCAATTGTTTGATGTCGTTCTCTGGTTTACCGATGTGTCACCGAATATCGCTGCGGCTCAGACGGGACTGTTCTATTATACAAACACTCTTAACACCGAACGTAATACGTACGGTCACGTGATCTTTACGACACAATATCAGAATGATCCTTCATATGCTGAATTGCGTGCATATAATGACTTTGCACCATTGGACAGTACGACCACTGAATCACAGTATGGATACAATCGTCTGCATGTGAAAAACCTTGTATCGATTCTCGATACGATCAAAGTTAAAAAAGATTCGTTGACCATGCGTGACTCACTGGTTTTCAGAAAAGATTCTGTTCTTGTCGTGAACGCACAGCTCATCCCTCAAACCTCAGGGTATCCCGTCCTCTTCAGCGACAGCATCACGACCGGCGGTTTCCCGCTTAGTCAGTCCGGCGCACATACGGCATTCTTTAAAAAATTGTATAAACGGACCGATGCGCAGTATATCTATAAATTGGATTCGTCGAGAGCATACTTACGGACGAATCAAGGCATACTTGTTGTCGATGCGAATTATAAAGCAGTCCCGGAATATCGGGGTCAGTTGGAAATGGGTATCATTGACAATCAAAAACGCTTTGTAATGTTCGGCCTGCCTCTTCATCTCTTGAACGGTTGGCAGCATAATCTTCCGGCACTCTTTAAAAAGATCATCGAAGGGGAGTTCGGTCTGCAGTAATGAAGAACCGTATCGTCATATCGCTGATCGTGATCATTGCACTCGCAATGAATCTGCTCGCTGCACAGACATTAGAAAAAATGCGGGAACAGCAGAATGCCAATGCTCCCGCCGGAAAGATCACCGGCCGCGTTGTGGATGAGAATACCAAGGAAGGCCTGCCGAGTGTGAACATTCTCGTAAAGGGGACATACTACGGTGCATCGACGGATTTCGACGGGTATTACAAGATCGAACGGCTCAAACCGGGTGTCTACAATATTGATATAAATCTTCTTGGCTATAAGAGTGTGCAATATTCGGGAATCAAGGTAGAAGAAGGCAAATCGCTCGAACTGAATGTGAAAATGTCCGAATCCGTACTTTCGCTTGGACAAGAAGTAGTGATCATCGGTGAGAAGAGATTGTTCGATGTGGAAGAGACATCCAGTAAACGTTCTATCAAGAGCGATGATCTTTCCATCACCGCTGTGCAGAATGTACAAGAAGTTGTCGGTCTGCAGACCGGTGTTGTTCAGTCGGATAACGAGATCCATATCCGCGGAAGTCGCGGATATGAGAATGCATATCTTGTGGATGGTGTCTCAGTGCAGGACGTTCTCGGCGGTTCAGGATTCGGACTCCAGCTCTCACCCGATGCTATTCAGGAAATGGAAGTGATCACCGGCGGTTACAATGCCGAATATGGTCAGGCAACTTCTGGTGTTGTCAATATCACCACCAAAGAGGGAAGCGACAAATACCGGGGCGGTCTTTCCTATAAGACCGACAAGGTGAACGGAACAAATTCCCGCCACTTCTTCAACTCGGATATTTATGAAGGGAATGTCAGCGGTCCCGTACCGTTGATCACCATGATCATTCCCGGTTCATTGACATTCTTTGCGAGCGCATCGGGAAATATTTCGGATGGATACACCCGTTGGCAGGAAGAAGTGATCGGTGGGAAACCAACCGGTAAGTATGTCGTCCGGCGCCCTACCCAATTATATTCTTCTATCTATCAGGGAAGTGATTTTGCATTCCGTCTGGGGAATAATTTCTCCGTTGCAACCAAAGTAACATGGAAGCCGAGTTCCACGGAAAAATTGAGTTACTCTTTCAACAAGTCTCTTTCGATCGATCAAAATACTGCGACAATCAAAACATCACTTGAGCGCGAAGAACCGACGCCCGGGTATCAGTATGAATTCCAGAACATCCTTGACAGTGCGCTGACATTTACGCAGGTGAATGTGCAGCATTCGCTCTCATGGACTCAAACGCTGAGTCCGAAAGCATTCTACGAGATCAAGCTGAGCAGTTATTCTGCACACGTGCGCGGTGATGCGAATGGAAAAGATTATAAGAACTACCGTGAACCGAAAGATATTGTTACGTATCCTTTGGAGTATTACCGCAGGGATACGCTCGGCGGTGTGGGTGTTGTTCCCGGGGACGGATTCTACGATGTCGGCAGTCCGTTCAGCTGGCGCGATCACTTCCTTGAAACATTCACGGTGAAAGGTGATCTGACGAATCATTTCTCGGAAAAGAATAAGTTCAAAGCCGGTATTGAAATGAATTTCCAGAACCTGCAGATGATCGATATCTCGCAGCCGTGGATCAAGCCACTCGGCATCAATAATGATATCTATCAGGTGAGTCCCGCATACGGCGCAATGTATGCTCAGGAAAATATCTCCATCAGCGGTATGGTACTCAATTTTGGTCTTCGTTTTGATTACTGGTTCCCCGGAAAATTTGTTGACGATGCAGTGAACAATCCGAATGTTCGTCTCCCATCAGAGGATATCCGGACGAAGTATATGGAACAAACTTCGTCGTTCTTCGGCAGGCGTTGGAAGGGAAGACTGAGCCCGCGACTTGGCATCTCGCACCCTGTGTCGGACAATCAGACACTCTTCTTCTCGTACGGACATTTTTCCAAACTGCCGCGTCCCACTTACGTGTATTCAAAATTGACGGAGAGCAGTGCAAAATCCAGTTCGCAGACGATCGGCAATCCCAATTTGAATCCCGAAACAACCGTTGCATACGAACTCGGCCTTCGTAATCAGATCACTGAAAACGATGTCTTCACCATCACTGCATACTACAAAGATATCTTTGATTACATCACCGCTCGGTCGGCGCGTGCTACCAGCGTCCGGTTCTCCAGCGGTTCGTATACCACCTACGTCAATTCGGATTATGCGCGAACGCGCGGTGCAGAGATGGAATACACGCACCGCTTCAATACCAATTTCAGTTCCACACTTTCCGGATCATATTCCATCGCAACGGGAAAAAGTTCTTCCGCAACAGAAGCGTTGTTCAACATTTCCACCAACGCCGCTGAATCTGCGATCAAAGAGAATTTTGTTTCGTGGGACAGACCATTGCAGGTTTCTTTGACGACGAATCTAACAGTGAAGAAAGATGAACCGTTATACGATTTCGGTCCGGGCATACTGGACAATTACAATGTCTTCATCCGTGCGTTTTTCCAATCCGGCAAACGATATACGGAGCAGAGGTTCGTGCAATATAATGCAGTGGACGGAAGACCGGAATACCGGTCGTATTCCGAGAATCCTCTGCAGAAGATCGGCGACAATTGGTTCTACATTGATTTTAACATCGAAAAATACTTCGATCTCGGTTTTGCTCGATTGACAGTAAATTTTGAAGTGAAGAATATTCTGGATAACAAGAACACACAGTCGATCAACCCTATCACAGGAAAAGCGTATGAATACGGTGATGCGACGCCGCTTTCGTATAACGATCCGCTCTTTCCGGATCTTCAGGGAACGATCTCACCGTATCCGTTCAACCCATCGC